>NZ_DATBNB010000156.1 GCF_036554565.1 Longimicrobium sp.
GCCCTTGAGCAGCTCGATGTCCGCGAAGTCGATGGGGTTCAGCACCAGGCCGGTCGCGAAGTACTTCGCCACGGTGACGGTCAGCATGGCGCGCCGGATGGCGTCCAGCTTGGTGTCGCCGGTCTTGGCCTTGATGGTGGCGTTCGCCAGCACGGCGTTGTTGCCGGTCGCCCAGAAGTACTTCTGGACCCGCGGGTGCGTGGCGATGCCCTGCAGGTTGGGCGAGGACCCGCTGCCGCGGATGAACTGCTCGTCCTCTTTCAGCTCCAGCCCGGCGCGCATCTCGCCGTCGAGCGTCGCCTGCAGCCGCGGCGCGTCGGCGATGATCTGGCGGGTGATCTCCGCCCAGTGCGCGATCACCTCCACGGGTGCCGTGCGCTTGGCGAACGTCAGGTTCGACTCGGGCTTGACCGCGCCCTCGGCGACCGGGGCCGCGTTGTTCGTGAACCCGGTCTGCTCGATGAACTCGATGGTGCCGCTGGTGGTCGGGGACACCTGCAGCAGATCGCGCAGCAGCGGGCGCGAGCGGGGCGCGGTGACCACATCCGGAAGCCGCTGCGGCTCCACCAGCGTCCCGGCGCTCCCGGCGTCGGAGGTGATGGCAGCCCGGGGAAAGAAGCTGCCGTTCACGGAGAACGCGCCCGACTCGGTGGCGGCGCTGGCGCGCATCGCCTTGATCTGGTCCGACTCGGCGAACTGCTGGCCGATGGACTTTCCGTTGTGTGCGGCGACGCCCATGCGGGGCCGCGCCGCGAGCTTCTCCACCTCGTCGATTCGGGCCTGGATCTCGGCGGCTCGCCGGTCGAGTTCGGCCTTCACCTCGACCAGCTTTTCGCCCACCTCCTCGACGCGCTTGCCGGTCTTCTCCGACGACTCGCCGTTCGCCTTCAGCTCCTTCGCCTGCTTGTCCAGCGACGCCTTCAGCTCCTCGCGGAAGCCCGTGAAGGCGGTGAACAGTTCGGTCATCGTCTCGGCCATGTGTCAGTTCTCCAAGAGGGAGCGCGCCCCGAACTCGAAACGCGCGGTCAGCAGGGAGGCCATCAGCGCGTCGGCTGCGGCCGTGTCGTCAGGCTCCCCACCGTTCTCATCCCGAGAATCCGGCTTGGCCTTGAATCCACCGGACGCGATCGCCTTGGCCTGCGCGTGCGAACAGCCTGCATCCCGCAGGATCTGCTCGACGTCGCGCACGGTCTGCGGCGTGGTCCGGGTGTTGGCCTGCCCCTCCTGTCGCCGGTCGGCGAGTTCGGGCGGCGCGTGGGCGAAGAAGGAAAGGTCGAAGCGTGCGCGCATCTGCGGCGGCGCGTCCTCGTTCGTGGTGTCGTCGGCGAACCCGGCGGCCACGGCTTCGGCCGCGTTCATCCAGGTCTCGGCCGTCATCAGCGCGGCGATCCCGGCGGTGGTCTGCCCTGTCCGCTCGGCGTAGATGTCCGCCATGGATGCGGCGATGCCGTCCAGCCAACCAGCGATCTCGCGGAAGTCGGCCGCGTTGCCGCACATGCACGTCCACGGGTCGTGCACCATCAGCGTGGTGCCCGTGCCCATCCGTCGCTCGTCCCCGGCCATGAAGACCAGGCTGGCGATCGATGCCGCCACACCGTCATTCTGCGTGATGATCCGGGCCGGGTGCTGCACGAGCGCGTTGTACAGGGCGATGCCCCCCCACACGTCGCCGCCGGGGGAGTTGATCCGGACGCGGATGGTGCCGGCGTTGATCTCCGAGAGGGCGCGCACCAGGTCGCCCACGGTGGGGCCGTCCCAGAGGTAGTTCCCGATCTCGCCGTAGATGAACAGCTCGGCCTCGCCGCTCGCGGCCGCCTTCAGCTCGTACCACTTCGCCGGCGCCTTGGCTTGCACGACGATCGGCTTCCGCGATGCGGACAGCTTCTCCTGCGCCGGCAGTTCGATCGTCTTACGCATCGGGCGTCCTCTCGTTGGCGCGGGCCATGTTCAGCGGGCGCAGGAACTCGTTCAGCTCAGGCGGGCCAGGCGGCATGTTCTCGCGCTCCCGCGGCTCGTTCCGGTTCATCCACCCGTCCCTGATCGCGGAGCCGTAGAAGGCTGCGCGTGCCGTGCTGTTCCCTCGGTTGAACGCGAGGCGGTTGAACTCGACGTAGTGCGTTTCCTGCTCGGCCGGGGTGAGGAGCGTCATGTTGGCCCGCTGTTCGAACCGCACCAGCCGCTGGTTCAGTCCGCCATCGAGATAGTGCTGTCCCTGTTCTTCGATGTTGGAGAACGTCGCCCGCTCCAAGTCACCGATCATGTGCGGCGGCACCCGGCACATCCCCGCGATCTCGCTACGCTGGTACTTGCGAAGGTCGAGGAACTGCGCGTCTTCGTTCGTCATGGAAACCGGGGCGGCGCTCAGCTTTGCCCCTTCTTCCAGCACCAGCAGGCGGAACAGGTTGTCGCCGGAAGTGCCACGCTCGATCGACTCTTTCAGTCGCTCGACCGCGCCCGCACTGAACTCGGCCGGCGCCTCTGCGACCATGCCCGGTCGGGCGCCATTACCGAACAGCAGCGCCCCGTGCTTCTCCGCGGCGAGGGCGAGGCCGATGGACTCGCGCATGTACGTGATCGGCGAAACCCCCGTCACCCCGTCGAGGGTCAGACCGCGCAGGTGGAAGATGCTGCCCGATGGCGCCTCTTCTCCCCGCACCTTGTAGGTGACGGTGTAGTCCTTCGCCTGGTGAACCGTCACGCTGTCCGGGTGGATCGGCAGCAGTTCCAGCACCCGCCCGCCTACGCCCCGCGTGATGTAGGAGTACGCGTTCCCACGCATTTCGACGTGGGCCTGCATCATCTCGCGGTACTCCATCGCCGTCTGCCACGCGTTCGCCTGGCGCCGGAGGACGCGGTGCAACGGATGCTCTGTCGCTTTGCGCCGCCCTCCGTCCGGCAGTCGCTGGTGGACTCCGATCGGCAGCGCCCCGACGTCTTCAGCCAGGATGCGAACGCAGGCGTAGAAGGCCCCGCACCGCATCGCCGTGTCCGGCCCCACCGAGATCCCCGCCCGCGTCGGCCCGCCACCGAACCACTTGCCCCCCTCGGCCAGCGTCATGTTGCGGGTGGCGTCGTACGCCTTGGGCGCCAGCGCCCGGCCGAAGAAACCCATTGCGTTAGGACCGGCCGCGCGCGGACCCGCGAATCCCCACGACGAACAGCACCACGCCCAGCACCATCACCCCGACCGCCCAACCCCAGACGTGCGCCACCCCGGCCGTCACCAGCGCAAGGCCGATCAACACCAGCAGGTCGAACAGGTCGAAGCCCTTGGGCATGGGCAGGCGGGTAGGGTGGGAGAACGACAAAAGGGGACCCCTCCCCGGCAGTGTGCCGAGATAGGGGTCCCCTTTGTGGAACCGTGGCGCCTCACGAGGGGCGCAATGTCACCGTCAGGTTTCGCGCTTGCGCGCGTGCTACTCCCGAATGCTACAAGGGAGTGTGCCCGACGTCAAGGATCATGTCTACAGGTTGTGGCGCACCTTGCGGAGAAGGGCGTCCGCGATGGCGCAGCCCACGATCGTCGGCAGCACCAGCCACCCGCCGCCGAAAGCGAGCGTGACAAAGGCGCCGACGAACGCTCCGGCGTACCAGCGCAGCGAGTTCTCCCAGCTACCCGCCCGCGACTGCTCGCGCACCTGCCGCTCCATCGCCTCCACCTCTGCGATCTGCTTCGGTAGAACCTCAGCCGATTCGTCCATTTCGTTCACGCTGGAAGGGGTTGTGGAAGGAGGAGGGCGGGCAGCCGGACGTCGGCTCGTGCCCGGTACTCGCGTGCGTACCGCAGTGCCGCCCTCGCCGCATCGCCCTCCCGCGCCGGTGTCGGCGGCGCCTCTCGCACCACCTGCTCCACAGGTGACGAGCCGTGAAGGATGCCGGCCGGGCGCCGCGCGTAAACGTTGCCGTAGAGGAGGAGGTCCACGAAGAAACGTTGGTACGCCTCCACCAACTCGGGAGGCAACGGCTCCGGCGGGTTCAGGAGCCGGACCTGATGCGTCTCCTCATCCACCTGGTAGGCGGCCAGGAAGTCGGCTTCCGTCATGGACCACGGGTCAACGCGGGAGTGGCGGGTCCAGATCACCCCGCCGCATTCCTCGCAGACGTGGCGCTCGTAGCCCGGCGCGTTCTCCGCGATGGGCAGCCACACGTAGCCCGCGCACCCCTCGTAGGGGCAATCGCCCATTATCATCGCGGGCCTCTACGCATGGGCCGGGCGCGTCATCGCCTGATAGAACGTGGTGGCGCTTTCCGTCCAGCCCTTGCGGTCGTTCTCCCACGTGCGGTGAACGACCGCCACGCCGCCGGTCGGCACCCACCCTTGATCCATCAACGAACTCACCTCCTCCTCCAAGGTGCGCAAGTCGTCGTTCTGCGCCACGTAGTAGCCGCCAGTCGCCCAAGCCTTCCAGCGCCCGACCCCGTTCGCTGTCATCGTCACGCTGCTTTCTGGAAGGCTCTCGCCTCCATCCTGTAGGTGTTCCCGCAGTGGTGGCACTGGTAGGTCTGGCGCAGCTGGTCTGCAGGTAGGGTGAGGGACAGCGCCCGCTCGGCTTCGGGAATGCGCAGCCGCGGCACCTTCCCGCAGTCGGGGCACTTCACGTCCGGGCGGAGGAGGCGGTCGCTCATGCGAGGGAGGGGAGGAAGAACCATAGACACCATCCCTGTCTCGTCTCCGGATCAACTCCGAACTGCGCCACCATGAGACGAGGGCCCGCCGCGAGGTCGCCGCCCGAGTCCCCTGCTCCGGCCGCGATGCAGTTGGCAACCCACCCGGCGGATACTTTCATATGCGTCTCGAACCAGACCGGCGTCGGATTCAGACCGTAGATGTACGACGAGAAGTCGGATTCGGTTTGGCGATCACCGGCATACACCGCCCGCCATGTGTAGCCTTCGAACTCGGCGCGCTGCTCCTTGGGCAGCATCATCTCCAGATAGGGCGGCAGCCGCACAAGCCACCGCCGGAAAGCCTCCGATCCCGCAGGGGTGTCGAGCGGCCCCTCGTACGTGCTGCCGTCGGGGTTACCGCCCGGCACGAACCCCTCCATCCGGAACCCATCCGCGTTGCTCATTGCGCACCCTTTCCCGCGTCTCGGAGGATCGCCGCCTCGATCTCGTCGGCCAGTTCGCGGGCTTCGCGAACGTCGTCGGCTTCCCCTGCCAGCCCGTACTCCTCGCCGAGCCGCGTGGTGTGATCGGCCAGTCTGCGGAGCAGTTCGGCGTGGTCTTTCGTAACGGTGAAGTTTCTCATCAGAACACCAGGACGCCGCGGGACTCGTACACGGACGCTCGCTTTGCTGCTCCCTCGCCGGCCGCCACGGCGTCGTTGCGCGCCTCCCACGCGAGCAGGGCACCCATCGCCCCGTCGATTTTCTTTGGGCTGTCCGGACGTTCCTTCCGGATGATCCACAGCGGCTGTTCGTCCTCGTCGGTCAGCCCTGTCGGCTGCTTGCGGGCGTTGCCGATGTGGTCATCGAGTTGGGCATCACCGGCGTGCGTCACATCCCCCGCTCCCAAGGCCGTTACGAACGCGCGGACGGCGTACGCCATGGGTTTGCGACGGTTGGTCCACCACTCGATTACACGCTTTTCGCCGTACTGGCCGGCCCACTTGGCAACCGAGGTCTCCCACTTCGGAGGGTCGCAGTACATCCGGCAGACGTTGTAGCGCTCGAACGCGTCCTCCACAATCCCGTCCACCTCGGCGACGGGCACCTCCCAATCCTTCAAATGCTCGGGTCGCTCCCAGATTCCCAGTGGCCACAGGAACCCGGTAGCGACCTCGCACCCTACAATGGAGGTGGCGTCATCGAACCGGGAGCCGTCGAAACCGATGGTGATGGCGGCGCCCGCCGGCACCTGGTGATCCGGCCGCGCCTGCTTCTTCCACTGCGTCACATCGAAGGCGCCGCCGCTGGACTGCACCAGCCGGTTCAGCCACACCCGTTCCAAGTACGGGCGGTCAGCGCCGGGCTCCTCGAACGTGCCGACCACGCGGTCCACGTCCGTCCACTCTGCGATGTACGGGCCCGACGCGTCAATGACCGCCTCTCTCAGCCCGGCCGTGGTGGAGATGTCGATGCATTGGTCGGCCTCCCGGTGGTAGAAGAACAGCCGGGAGTTGTGCGCCGTGCCCAGCATAATCTTGCGCGCGTACTCCATCGTGTTCTCCGCGACCGATCCGGCGCCCGGCTCCGGCGCCGTCGTCGTCTCCAGCGCCCACGGATCGGCCAGCGGGCGTTTCGCGAGGTTCGCGAGCATCACCGTCCATGCGCGCTTCAGGCTATCCAGGGTGAAGCGGTGCGTTTCGTCCGCGTGCTGGAATGTGGTGCGCGCGCCGTCACGGGCGTTCGGGGAGGCCGATACGGCCTCCGCCTTCCCGGCCCCATCCTTCCGCATGATCCGCTCGAGCCCGATGTCGAAGTCGTTCCCGATCGGCACCTCCATCAGGATACGGCGGAGCGCGCCGTACGCGAGCTCTTCCGACTGCTCTTCGGTAAACGCGATCATCGGGATGTACGGATCGGAGACGGAGCGCACCACGGGCCGCAGGACGCCCCGCGTGTTCTCGAAGCCGTCGCACCGGACCGGCCCCTCCGGGTGGAGCTCCGCCGCGGCGAGCCAGGCTGCCTTCTCCGTCTTGGCGCTTCCCTTCCGAAGCGACAGCGCACACCGCTGGAACCGCCGCCGGCCGGAGCGCGGGTTTGCCGTGCGCGTGATGACGCCGTTCCGCCGGCTGATCAGCTTCGGCGGCTCCACCTCGTACATCCGATAGAACCAGGCGCGCTCCTCGTCGTTCAGGTTGACCGGCTTCCCCAGCAAGTCCCCCGGCCCGTGGCACAGCAGCTCCTCGATGAACTCGCAGACCATGGGTCCGAGCGTCGGCCATTCCTCGTCGTCGTCGTACGGCGGACACATAATCTGCGTCATGCGACCGCCTTCAACACCGAGCGGGGGTCCTTCTTCGGGTCCGGACGCTGCGCCTTCTTCGCGGTCTTCCGACTCTTCGTCCGCTCGGCCGCCTGCTCTCCCTTCTCAACCTCCCACTGCAGCCGGCGCCGGTCGATCGGCGACAGGCCGAACCGGACCTCCTGCAGGCGGATCTCCGCGGCGAGCTTGGGCAGTGCGGCTACCGCCGCGAAACCCATGTCGGCCGTTTCCCAGAACAGTTGATGAAGGTACGCGAGGTGGAACAGTCCGCCGCGCATGTCGGCGTCCAGATACTCGCCCGCCATCGGCGAGCGCCACACGGAAGTCCACCACTCCAACAGGAGCGGGTGCCACCCTTCCTTGCGGTCGGGCAGATCCGGGACGCGGTTTTTGCGCGCGGTCTCGGAAGACGGCAGGCGTGCGGCGCCCGGAGTCTTATTCGTACGCTGCCGCAGGTGCGCCGGCTTCGGCGCGGGTCCGCTCATCTACTCACGCTGTCCAGTTCAGAAGTCCCCAACCCGTAGACAAAAAATCCAGCCTTGGCAAGCGGTGGGGGAGATGGCGCCCCGCAGGGATTTGATACCCCCCTCCTGTCATGCCGCGTGCCGCTCCCGTGCTCGCTTCACCTGATGGTGCGTGTTGCACAGCGTCTCGTGGTTCACCGGGTCCCACGGATCGCCGCCTTCACGCATCGGGACGATGTGGTCCACCATGTCGCCCGCCTTCACATACCCCTGTCGTTCGCATTCGGCGCATAGAGGGTGGAGGCGGCGGTGCCGCGCCCTTGTCTTCTGCCACCGTGCGCTGCCGTAGAAGCGCCGCTCCTCGTCCGTCTTCGTGTCCCCTCGCCTCTGGACTTCCTTGCGGTGGTCTGGGCAGTAGGGCTCGCGGGTGAGGGCGGGGCAGCCCGGGGTGTTGCACGTGCGCATGGGCTTGGGCATTCAGCCGTAGCCGCGGGAGGTTGCCGAGCCTCTGGTGTCCGGGGAGTGGGGCATCAGGCGGCGGGGCGCACGCAGTCAGGGCGGTGGCGTCGCGCCCAGTCCTGCCCCTCGTCCGTGGTGATGAATGCTTCCCACTCACCCGGCTGGGCGTGCTTGGGGCATCCAGTCGCGGACCATGCGCACTTGTACCAGCCGCAGTAGCACCGGGCGGCAGCCTCACGCGTGAAGTAGGCGGCCGTGCGTGCGTCGCGGCGGCGCTGCCTGATCCATCCACCGAAGAGCACGAGGATGACGCCTGCCCATGCGGAGAACGCGACTGCGGCGGCTATGTTCTGCCCGTCCATCAGGGCACCTCGTTGGCGAGGGCGGCGCGGTTGGCCTGCACCCGGTTCCACTCCGGCGTTCCCTCGGCGGGGCGGTAGGAGCAGTCGCCGGGGACGCACCCCTCCGACCGGGTTGCCGCGAGAGTCCACCCACACACCGGGCACCGGTCGGCTTCCGAGCCCGGGATGATCGTCCGCTTTGCCATGCCCCGCAATTCCTTGTGTCTGGTCTGTGCTGAAATGTCGGCGTAAAGCCCTTTGGGGTCAAGAGCGCCGTGCGATATAAAGCATGGACTCACGCCGCTCGCCTCTGCTTCTCCCGGTCGATGATCCTCTCCTGCTCCTTCAACTCCTTCAGGAGGTCCAGGACCGATGCTCCGCGTGCGTAGATGCGGACCGCGAGGATGTGCTTGCACAGGCGGTCGAACCTCCACACGTGGTCCCCGCAGTCGCAGCCTGGCTGGTTGGGGTCGCGGGTCTGGACGTGGTGGGGCTCGCTTCCTCCTGTTACCAGGTAGGTGCCCTGTCCTGTCTGGTGTACGTCCAGGAACAGCGCGCGGTGAAGGCGGTCGCTGAACTGCGTCATCGGGCGCGGGCGGGTTCAGGAGTGGCCGGGGTCGCGGGTGCCGCGTCCGAGCTGCCGCAGACGACGAACGGCTCCTGCACACCATGCCCGCAGCACGCGGAGGTCGCGCCAGGGATGAAGCCGAGGCACGGGTCGTACCCCTCCGGCGTGGGCGGCAGTTGACACGCGGGGCAGAGCCGCGGCGCGGCGCCGTCGATGGCTTCGCCCGTGTCCGCGTACCTCCACGCGCCGTCCGCATACACGATCGGATGTCCGTAGGCGTAGGCCGTCGCGCTCATGCGCGCCCCCGGCGCCCCGCCTGCCACTCGTGCGTGGGCGCCGGGGCGCCGGCCTCCACGCGGAAGCGCATCCGCGACGGCCCGCCCAGCCGGAGCAGCGCACCGAAGCCTGCCGGGAGCAGCGGCATGCCCTGCAGCACGTGTAGCGACCCCACGCGGGTGATCTGCACCCGTCCCTCGCCGGGGTCACGCATGGGGTGCCTCCGTGTCCGGCTCCCCCATGCCCGCCAGACGGAATAGACTCGGACGCGCGGGCCATGTCTCGCCGTCGTAGATCCAGAACCGGCCCTGCCTGTCCCGCGTGCACTGATGGATGCCTGTGGAGCCCACCTCGATCACGTCGAAGGTAGACCCGTCACGGGGTGCGTATCTCGCGTCGCGCCACCCTAGTTCTTGCAGGCGCAGATAGGCTTGGAACAGCGCCTTTATCGCCGCGGGTTCATCGGGAATGGCGGCGATCCGTGCGGCGCGGGCGGCCTCTGACGCCTTCAACAGCTCGTCGGCGACCGATTCCATCGACACCGTTCCCTCACGCATCGTCCCCTCCCGGAGGGCGGCGAGCGCGGCGCGGAAGTGGCTCGGGAAGAGACGGAAGCCGCCTACCTTGCAGACGGCCCACCCTTCACCGTCGATGTCCGTGCGGAACGTCGGCTCGCCGCTGACGGCCGCCTTGGCGAACGGGGCCAGCGCGCGTTGCAGCGCCTCCACCCGCGGCTCCGGCCCACGGGAGCGGAGCGCGGCGGAGAGGCGGCAGGCGGGCTCGTGGCCTCCCTGAGCGTGCCCGCACTCCTGGCAGACACCGCAGACCCATTCCATGCTCGCCAGCAGCGCCCGGGCGCCCCCGTCCCCCAGCGGGGCGGGGGTGGGGCGGGATGCCGCATCCAATGCGTTGAGCAGCCGCAAGAACTCGGCGCCCTCGGCCCGTCCAGCTTCCGTCACCCCCTCAGCCTCCTCCAGCGCCCGCTCCCGGGCAACGGTAAGCGAATCGCGGACGGCACCCAGCATGTCAGCGGGCGGGTTCCCCCCCCACCTCATCCGAAATGCGCTCCCCTCCCGGCGCCTCGGGGCGTCGGGAGGCAGCAGCGTGCATCGCCTCACGCTGGCGGCGGATTCTGTCGGCGTTCATGGTGCACGCGGTTGCCGTCTCTGCGGCCCCGGCGCAGTCGTCGAAGCCTGCATCCTGAGCGATGCCCACCGCCTGCTGGATCGTGCCAGCCGCCCTCCGCAGCGCCGTCTCCGCGTGGGCCAGCACGTCGTACGTGGGGGGCATCCCCGGCATCTCCCCGTCTGCCGGGGCCTCGGGGGTGGAGAGGGCCAACGTGTACCCCTCCTGTTCGATGCACCGCAGGATCGCGTGGGCCGGCTGCTCCGACGGCTCGGCAGGCCAGTAGGAGAGCGTGTTCACAATCGCCTGCGTCAGCCCCGCATCGGGGGGCGTGGTCGGCTCAGGCATCGGCGGCCTCCCTCTGTCCGGACTGGGCACCCGCGACCCAGCGGTCGCGGGCATCCTCGATGTACGCGTCCAGCCGGTCGCTCGGGCGGACGCGGTCGAGGAGCGATTCCACATCCCGCATCGCCTCGTTCACCTGCTCCTGCTCTTCCGGCGTGAGGAACTTGAACTCCGCGAATTCGTCCCACGCACCGGCGTACATGCCGATGAGGGACGAGGCGAGGTGTCGGGCCATCTGCTGTGCGTCCCGCTTACTTCGGATCGCCTTCTTGCCCGCATCGGGGGGCGTGGTGTCGGTGTGCACGGTCAGTCCCTCGTTCGCAAAAGGGTCTGTGGAAAACTGATTCGATCAGGTTGGAGCTGATGCGCTCGAATCGGATGTCGCGGGCGACGCGGTTGACGACCACGGGCACCGTGCCGCTCGGGCCGGAGAACATCTTCGCCCAGTGGGGATCGGCGAGCGCCGCCGTCAGCGACTCGTGCGCGGCTTTCGCGACGGCCGGGTCGGCGCAGTGGAACCAGTAGTCGTCGATCCGGTGCTTGGTTGTCCGCTTCTTGGTCATCGACTCAGCCCTCGTTGCCGTAGTTCGTCGCCGCGCCGTTTTCCCCTTCGATCTGCCGGAGGAGTTCGGCGGCGCCAGCCAGCACCTTGTAGTCGCCGCGGGACCCGCTCAGGGAATCGAGTAGTCGTCTCCGCTGCTCGGGTGTCAGGCGGTCACCGTCCAGCAGGGTCGCGACCCTCTCCTCCACGGACCGGTCGTTGGGGTCGGTCATTAGAGGAGCTTGCCCATCACGAATCCGAGGCCCCACGCAACCACGACGGCGACGAGCACGACGTTCGTCCACGCGTAGGTCGGTCGCGGCAGCCGCCACCTGCGGTCC
>NZ_DATBNB010000157.1 GCF_036554565.1 Longimicrobium sp.
TACCACGGTGTGTAACCGGAGAGAATGGGGTCGCTGCTCGGCTGGCTCAGCGGGCCGGCCGACATGCTCATCACGTGCTGAAAGGTCGCCTTCATGGTGAACCCGGCCGTGGCCACCTGCACCGTCAGCTGGTCGTACGAGCTCTCGCCGCCGCCGAAGAAGCTGAAGATGCCGTCGTCCGTTTCGCTGGCCCATGCATGGCTGGTGTCCGACGACGCGGTGGCGGTGTTGAGCGTGACGGTCGCGCCGGGGGCGGTGGGGAGCGCCGCCTGCACGCCGGCGTAGGTGCCGTTGTAGGCGAAGCCCTGCCCCGACGCCTTGGCCGCCAGGTACATGTTGACCGCCGTGGCGAGGGCCCCGTTCTGGATCTGCGCGAACGCCGTCTTGGCGGCCTGCGCGGTGCCCGGGTCGGGGAGGTGGAGCGAGGCCCACTGGTTGAAGATGGTCGTGGCGTCGGTCGCGGCGCCCGAGTAGCTGTTGAAGTACGTCAGCCACCTGGCGTAGTAGTCGCCCATGATCTGCAGGAAGGTGCCGGCGCTCTGCGGCTTGAGGCTCATGATCACCCCGCCGTAGTCCTGCGAGAGGCTGTTGAGCTGCGACGCGTTGAAGCTGTGCGCGAGCGCCGTCGGCGGGACGGCGTCGAAGTAGCTCCACAGGGCCGCCGAGGAGTTGCCCAGCGGCGCGTTGGCCTGGATGAGCTGGAAGGTGTTGGGATCAAGACCCAGCCCCGCCACCAGCGTGTTGTACCACTGCGCGGTGAGCGTCTGCATGGCCTGCTGTCCGGAAGTCTCGGTAGGCATGATCGTGTCCTCGATGAGTGAAGGTATGTGTCGGTCTGGTGACGTGCGGTGGAGTCCGTGCTGCCCGGGGCAGCCGTTGGGGTGTCGCGGAAGAGGCATCGTCGCGGGCTCCGGCCTCGAGGGAGAGTCGACGTGGGTGTGTGTCGTGAGGTCGCACTCTCCGCCTGCCGGGGCGATGCTGTCCTCCCGCGGATGGGGCGGGCTCCGGGCTCTCGTGCACATGGATCGGATCGGTAGCGGGGGAAAAGAAGGACGGCATCTGCCCGTCCACGAAGGGGGAACGCTTGCGGCGTCCCCGATACGTGAACACATTGTAAATCATTGAGATCAACCCGGTTTCATGCTGTCTATCATCCCCCAGGTTGAGACCCTCGATGCCCCCTCCCTTTCGCCTGGAACTGCTCGGAGACCCGGCCTTTTCAGGCCCGAATGGGCCGGTTCGCGGACGCGCCGCGCACAAGCGGCGGGTGGCGCTGCTGGCGATCCTGGCGGTGGCGCGGGGGCGCCCGGTGGGGCGGGAGCGGATCATCGGGCTGCTGTGGCCGGAGCTCACCACCGAGGCGGCGCGGCACAACCTATCCGAGTCGCTGTACGTGCTGCGCAAGGAATTGGGGGAAGGGAGCGTTTCGGCCCCGGCGGCGGGCGACGTGGCCCTGAACCCCGAGGCGGTGGCCAGCGACGTGGCCGAGTTCCAGGACCGGCTGGAGGCGGGGGACGCGGAGGGCGCGGCGGCGCTGTACCGCGGCCCGCTGCTGGACGGCTTCTTCGTGGGCGACGCGCCCGAGTTCGAGCGCTGGATCGACGGCGAACGCGACCGGCTGGCGCGGATGCACGCCACCGCGCTGGAGGGGCTGGCCCAGGCGGCGGAGGATGAGGGTAGCGCCATCCGCGCCGTGGACTGGTGGCGCCGGCTGGCCGCGCACGACCCGTTCAGCTCGCGCACGGCGCTGCGCCTGGTGCGCGCGCTGGACGCCGCCGGCGAACGCCCCTCCGCCCTTCGCGCGGCCGAGACGCACGCGGCGATGCTGCGCGAAGAACTGGGGGTGGATCCGGACCCGGACCTGCTGGCGCTGGTCGTGCGCCTGCGTGCCGATCCCCCGCGGGCCGCCGCGCCCGTGCCCCCCCTGGCGCACCGGCCGGCCGCGGAGCCGTCCCCTCCTCCGCCCGTCGACCCGTCGCCCGCCATCGATCCGCCCCAGCCCACCGCCTCCCCTTCCGCCACCGCCGCCCCTTCCCATCCCGCATCTCCCGCGTCACCCCCGGATGAACCGGAACCGGTGGATGACGTGGATGCTGCGGGTCAGGCGTTCCGTGCGGACGCGACGGTCGATCCGGACGAAGCCTCAGAGGGAGCGAGGCCGGCGGATGCGTCCGGCGCGGCATCGATCCCATCCGCGCCCTTCGCCGCGGAGGCGGCGGACGCCGCACCGGTCGCGCCCCCGTCCGCCGTCCCGGCACCGGCGGACGCGCAGGCGCCTTCCCCCGTCGCAGTGCCCCTCGCGGCCCGCCGCCGCACCCCCGCCCCGTATGCGGCCGTGGGCGGAATGCTGCTGGGGCTTCTGCTGGCCCTGCTCACCGGCTCGTCCATGCAGACCGGGCAGAACGACGATGCGCCGCGGTACGACCCGCGGCGCATCGCCGTGCTGTACTTCGAGGACCTGAGCCCCGGGGGCGAGCTGCAGTACCTGGCCGTGGGGCTGACGGAGCGGCTGATCCACGAGCTGGGCCAGGTGGGCGCGCTCGACGTGGTGTCGCGCGGCGGCGTTCGCCCGTACCGCGACGGGGCCGTGCGCTTCGACAGCATGGCCGCCCAGCTGCGCGTGGGAAGCGTGGTGGAGGGCACGCTGCAGCGCTCGCGCGACAGCGTGTGGGTGACGGTGGCGCTGGTGGACGCCAACACGCAGCGCCAGCTGCAGAGCCGGGTGATCGGCAGGCCGCTGGGCGACGTGGTGGCGCTGGAGCGCGCCGTGGCCGCCGAGGTGTCGGCCGCGCTGCGCAGCCGGCTGGGCCAGGAGGTGCGGCTGCGCACCGCCGCGGCGGAGACGGAAAGCGCCGAGGCGCGGGAGCGGGTGCTGATGGCGGAGCAGCTGCGCCGCGACGCGCGCGCCATGGCCCGCAGCCCCGACACGCTGGACACCGGCTCGGCCGCCCGCCTGCTGCTGCGCGCCGACTCGCTGGCGGCGCGCGGCCAGGCGGCCGACCCGCGCTGGGCGCAGCCCACGCTGCTGCGGGGGTGGGTGGACATCGACCGCGCCGGCTTTGCCCGCGGCGGCGCCCGCAACGCGCGCCTGCGGTCCGCGCAGCGGCACGCGGACGCGGTGCTGGCGCAGGGGCGGGGCTCCCGTGCCGAGGCGCTGGAGCTGCGAGGCACCGCCGTCTACCGGCTGGCGCTGGAGGCGTCGGACACGGTGATGCAGCGCGTGTGGATGGACACGGCCGAAACCAACCTGCGCGCCGCCACCGCGGCCGCACCGTCGCGCGCCAGCGTGTGGAGCACCCTCAGCCAGCTGCTGCGCATCCGCGGACGCCTCGCGGAAAGCGAGATGGCGGCACGGCGCGCCCTGGCCGCCGACGCGTACCTGGACGACATGGCCGCCATCCGCCACCTCCTGTACTTCAGCGGGCTGTGGCGGGGCGACTACGCCCAGGCGCACGAGCAGTGCGAGCTGGGAGCCGCGCAGTTCCCCGCCGACCGCCGGTTCACCGAGTGCCGCCTGACCCTGCTGCGAAACGACCGCACGCGCCCCGCCGACGCGGCGGCGGCCTGGCGCCTGGTGGCCGAGCTTGACCGCATCGACCCGCCGGCACGCGCCCGCGCGCAGAACCGCGTCTACGGGCCCATCTACCGGCGGATGGTGGCCGCCGCGGTCTCTGCCCGCGCCGGCGACGCGGACAGCGCCCGGGCGGTGGTGGCCCGGGCGCGAAGCGAGGTGGGCGCCCACCCCGCGCTTGCCCACTCGCTGAACTACGAGGAGGCCTGGGTGCGGCTGATGCTGGGCGACACCGCGGGCGCGCGCACGCTGGTGGACCGCATGCTGGCCTACCGCCCGTCCATGCGCGAATACCTGCTGCGCGACCCGCTCATCGTTGCGCTGGCCTACCGGCCCTGAGCGCGGTGGGAATGGCGCACCCGTCGTACGTGGCCGCCGGGGTACAGCGCTGCCAGCCTGGACACGAAGATGGGGTCTGCTTCAGGCTCACCCACGAACTCCGAGCTGGGCAGGTGCGCCACGGCAAAGGGCGTCTCGCCCTCTATCCTCCCCTCGCCGCCTTCCGCGCTTTCGGGCAGCAGCACGCCCAGCACCGCCTTCGCCATCTCCGGGCCCCTGTCGCCGTACACCGACGCATAGTACGGCACCAGGAACTTCTCCACTGCCGACACGCTCCAGAACACCGCGTCCGCCGCGAACGTCCCGCCCGGGTGGAACCCTTCCTCAGGCACCGTGACGCTCATCAGGTTCACGCACTTGTCCTCCTCGACGCCGATCGAGGCGAACCGCACCGTCGAAGTCGGATCCTTCGGAGTAGGATCGCAGTGGATGACCACCGTGTCGTCGTCCTCCTGCACCGGGGTTCTGGACGGGCAGATTACCGGGTCGCCGTCGCGGATGACGAAGTACAGGTCGTCGCCGCGCATGCCGCTGGCGGTTTCGGCGATTTCGCGGAGGATCTGAAAGGTGACCTTCGGCTTGGGCATCGGTATCTCTCTGTGGCGGGGAGTGAGCGCGGCGCGCACCCTGCCGCGCACCGTCACGATCAAGCTACCGCCGGCCCGTCAACGCGCTCTCAGCCCGGGGGTTGATGCCGGCAATGGGAGGGAATCGGCTGGCCAGCGCGGCGACATCGGAGCGAAGACCGGACGCGCTTCCGGTTGCGCGTCCGCACCTGCGCGCTACCTTCCGGGCCGCAGACGGACCCGTGGACCCCTCTACCGCCAGGACAGGAACGTGAATCAGCCGCGCGTCGGCATCATCATGGGAAGCCGCTCGGACCGCGAGACCATGCAGGAGGCCGCGCGCGTCCTGGACGAGCTGGGGATCGCGTACGAGATGCAGGTCGTCTCCGCGCACCGCACCCCAGACCTGATGTTCCGCTACGCCGAACAGGCCGAGGGCCGTGGCATCCAGGTGATCATCGCCGGGGCCGGCGGCGCCGCGCACCTGCCGGGGATGACGGCCGCGAAGACGGTGCTCCCCGTCATCGGCGTCCCCGTGCTCTCGTCCACCCTCAACGGGCTGGACTCGCTGCTCTCCATCGTCCAGATGCCCAGGGGCGTGCCCGTCGCCACGGTCGCCATCGGCAAGGCGGGCGCGGCCAACGCCGGGCTGCTGGCGGCGCGGATCATCGGCGCCCACGACGCGGGGCTCCGCGACAAGCTCAGGGCGTACGCGGAGCGGATGGCGGAAGATGCGCTGCGCGATCCGGAGGCGGCGCAGTGACGGCGGACGCCACGGCCCCGTTCCTTCCCGGCGCCACGCTGGGGATGGTGGGCGGGGGCCAGCTCGGCCGGATGTTCGCGCTCGAAGCACGGCGGATGGGGTATCAGGTCGTCGTCCTGGACCCGGGGGAGGACACGCCCGCCGCCCAGTTCTGCGACCGGCACGTCCGCGCCCCCTTCGAGGACTTGGACGCCTGCCTGGAGCTGGCCCGCCTCTCCGACGTGGTGACGCTGGAGTGGGAGAACGCGGACGTCGCCACGCTGCGAGAGATGGAGCGCATCGTCCCCGTCCGCCCCGGGCCGGCGGTCCTCGAGGTGGCGCAGCACCGGGTGAAGGAAAAGGACGCGGCCCGCCGGCTGGGCGTGCTGACCGCGGAGTACCGCGCCGTCGGCACCCGCCAGGAGCTGGACGAGGCGCTGCGCGAGATCGGCGCGCCGGCCATCCTGAAGACGGCGCGGATGGGATACGACGGCAAGGGCCAGGCGGTGATCCGCGGCGCGGGCGACGTGGACGAGGCGTGGAACGCGGTTTCGGCGATGGGGAGCGAGTTCATCCTGGAGGCGATGGTCAGCTTCCGTATGGAGGTGTCCGTCATCTGCGCCCGTTCCGCCACGGGGGAAACGGCGTGCTTTCCCGTGGCGGAGAACGAGCACCGCGGCGGCATCCTTCACCTCACCCGCTGCCCCGCCCGCGTGTCGGACGAGATCGCGGCGGAGGCCATGCGCGTCGCCACGGCGCTGGCCGAGGGGCTGGGCGTGGTGGGCCTGCTGGCGGTGGAGATGTTCGTGGACGCGGACGGGCGCATCCTGGTGAACGAGATCGCCCCCCGTCCCCACAACTCCGGCCACCACACGATCGAGGCGTGCGGGGTGTC
This sequence comes from Longimicrobium sp., assembly GCF_036554565.1. Lineage (NCBI taxonomy): Bacteria > Pseudomonadati > Gemmatimonadota > Longimicrobiia > Longimicrobiales > Longimicrobiaceae > Longimicrobium > Longimicrobium sp. The sequence continues at coordinate 6,114 of NZ_DATBNB010000157.1, forward strand.
GCAGTTCGAGCAGCAGCTGCGCGCCGTCTGCGGGCTGCCGCTGGGCTCCCCCGCCCTGCTGCGCCCCGCGGCCATGGTGAACCTGATGGGCGAGGACGCGGGCACGGGGCTGGGCCGGGCGGGCGTCGCCGACGCGCTGCGGGTGCCCGAAACGTCGCTCCACCTGTACGGCAAGGGCGCGGCGCGCCCGGGCCGCAAGATGGGCCACCTGACGTCCCTGGCCGGCGACGTGGACGAAGCGGCCGCGCGGGTGCTGCGGGGCTGGGAAGCCGCCACCCGCCACGGCTGAACACGCCGCCCTTGCGCCCGGGCACCCGGGGCCGCAATTGTAGGAAACGGCTCCGTCATCTGGTTACGCGCAACGCACCCTCCACCGCCGGCAGGTGTTCCCGCCCGGGGACACGGTTGCCGAAGATGTCCCCGGAACGGCACGGTTTGCCGCACCCGGCCCCCTGAAACAAATGCGCCCCAGCGGCGTAAAGACATACATCGGAACGGCTTGCCGACGCGAGGCCCACCTGGCCCGCCGCTTGCCTTGTTTCGAGGTGGGAAACGACCTGCGGAGGAGCCCATGATCCTTCACTGCAATTTCGAAGAGCTGCGTGCGCTGTCCTCGGGAGGCGAGGCCATCGTCACGGCGGCCGAGGCCTCCTCCACGAGCCCGGTCTCCGCGCCGGCCGAAGGCGTGGCACACGTGGAGCTGCTGCTCCCCCGGCTGACGGGCGACTTCAGCATCGACACGCTCGACGAGCAGCGCCGCGTGCGCAGCGCGGTCGGCCTGATCTGCGACGACCTGCGCACGCGGATGGACCAGAAGGTCATCGAGTTCAACCCCGCGCACGAAGAAGCCGTGGCCCTGTACTTCGACTACGCCCACAGCCGCTCGGTCCTTCACCGGGTGGACGTGATCGGCGCCGAGATGACGGGCATCGTCGACCTGATCACCGGCGGCCACCCGGAGCTCGGCGGAAGCATCACCTTCCCCGACTGACGGCCGCCCGCCGCACAAACCCGAAAGCCCCGCGCCTCGAGAGATGAGGCGGGGGGCTTTCGCATGCCGGTTACCGGGAGGTGCGCTACGGCCGCGGGCGCACCCGCCGCATCTCGAACACGCCGGTTGCGCCGCAGCAGTACGCGCGCTGCTCCCACTGTCCCCGGATCACCTCGCCGTCCGTGGTCCCCCACATCGACACCCCGCCGTGGCTGATCCGCGGGATCAGGTCTACCTCCACCGAGTCGCCGTTGAAGACCTCCCCGACCGCCTCGCGATCGAACGTATCGTTGGTGGGACCCGTGATGGTGGTCGACACGTCCTGCGCGATCCGCCCCCCGAAGAAGGCGGAGAAATCCAGCTCCGAGAGCCCGGCGATCATGTGGACGTACGGGTCCCGCGGCCGACGCGGCCGCCAGGGATCCGGGAGGGTGTCGGCGAACGTGAGGGTCCCCTCGACGACGCTGTCCGTGGGCTCGGGCCCCATCTGCCCACGCTTGTTCATCACGAAGCGCACCTGCCACGTCCCGTCCAACCTGCAGCACGGGGCGGGCGCCCGCGCCAGGGCCACGTCCAGCCGCAGCGTGTCGCCG
>NZ_DATBNB010000158.1 GCF_036554565.1 Longimicrobium sp.
CAATCCGACCAGGTCCAGCAGCTCCCTGGCCCGCTCCCGCGCCTTGCCCTCGCCCGTGCCGGCGATCAGCTGCGGCATCATCACGTTCTCCAGCGCGCTGAACTCGCGCAGGAGGTGGTGGAACTGGAAGACGAAGCCCACGCGCTTGGCCCGCAGCTCCGCCATCGCCTGCTCGTTCAGCCCGGCGACGGGCACGCCGCCCACGGACACGGCGCCCTGGTCGGGGCGGTCCAGCGCGCCCAGGACGTGGAGCAGTGTCGACTTGCCGGAGCCGGACGCGCCGATCACCGACACCATCTCCCCCGGCCGCACGTCCAGGTCTACCCCGTCCAGCACGTGGATGGGCATTCCGTCGCCCCCCACGTACGACTTGCGCACGCCCCGGGCGCTGATGGACGGCTCCACCCCGTCGAACGACCGCCGCGGCGCGGCGTCGACCGTCGGTTCGGGCACGATGGGGGACGTCATCTGCGCCCCGTCATCCGCGAACTCGTCCGCGGGCCGGTCCAGCGATTCGCTACTCATGGCGGATCGCCTCCACGGGATCCAGGCGCGCGGCCTGCCAGGCGGGATACACCGTCGCGAGGAACGAGATCACCACCGTGGCGAGCAGGATGCCCACCAGGTCCACGGGATCCACCTTCACCGGCAGGTGGCTGACGAAGTAGATCTCGCCGGGGATGCGGATCAGGCGGAAGTAGTCCGTCACCCAGGCCACCAGCACGCCCCCCGCCCCGCCGATCGCCGCGCCCACCATGCCGATCACCAGCCCCTGCACCATGAACAGCCGCAGGATGCGGCGCGAGGTCATCCCCATCGACTTCAGGATGCCGATCTCCCGCGTCTTGTCGGTCACCACCATCACCAGCGTGGAGACGATGTTGAAGGCGGCGACGATCACGATCAGCAGCAGGATCAGGAACAGGGCCAGCTTTTCCAGCTTCAGGGCATTGAACAGCGCCCCGTTCATGGTCATCCAGTTGTCCGTGCGGTACGGAAGCCCCAAGGCCTTGTCGATCTTCAGCGACACCTCGGTGGCGTCCTGCGGGTCGTCCAGGCGCACCTCCAGCCCGGAGACGGCCTCGTTGAGCCCCGTCAGGTGCTGCGCCGCCGTCAGGCTGGTGTACGAGAACTTGTTGTCGTACTCCCACATCCCCGTGCGCACGGCGCCCACGAACTCGAACAGTTCCATCTCGGGGCTGGGCCCCATGGGCGTCATTCGCACGTTGGTGAACGAAACGACGGTCACCGTGTCACCGGGAATCAGCCCCAGGCGGCCCGCCAGCCCCGCGCCCACTGCGATCGGCGCCAGCCCGCTGCGCGTGGGCCCCAGGCTGATGCGCGCCTCGCGCAGCAGCCGGGGGATGTCCGTAACACCCGATCCGTCACCTTCCGTGACGATGCCGCGCAGCACCGCACCCTCCGCGTAGCCGCCGCGGTTGCGCAGCCCCACCTCGGTGTGCACGAAGGGCCCGGCCGCGACGACGCCCTCGACCTTGCGGACCTCCTGGATGGGGCCGCGCCACCCGGCCATCCGCATCCCCTCGCCGTAGGTAAGGACGAACACGTGCGGATTGACGCCCAGGATGCCGCGCCGCAGCTCGTTCTGCAGCCCGTTCATCACCGCCGTAACGATGATCAGCGCCATCACCCCCACGGCCACGCCGCCGATGGCGATCAGCGTGATCAGCGACAGGAACCTGGTTCCCCGCCGGGAAGACAGGTAGCGCCTGGCGACGCGCCACTCCAGGCTCATTCGGGCCTCATGGTGGGGAACAGGATCACGTCGCGGATGGACGGCTGGCCGGAAAGGATCATGGTCAGCCGGTCTACCCCCATCCCGAACCCGCCGGTGGGCGGCATGCCGAACTCCATGGCGCGCAGGAAGTCTTCGTCGATGGGCTGCGTCTCCTCGTCACCCGCCAGCGCCAGCCGCTTCTGTGCCTCGAAGCGCTCGCGCTGGTCGATGGGATCGTTCAATTCGCTGTACGCATTGCACAGCTCCTTGCCGGCGACGATCAGCTCGAACCGCTCCGTCAGCGCCTCGTCGCCGCGCTTGGGCTTGGCCAGGGGCGACATCTCGCGCGGATAGTCGGTGATGAACGTCGGCCGGATGAGCTTGGGCTCCACGAGCGCACCGAACAGCTCGTCGATCAGCTTGCCGCGCCCCATCGCCTTCACGTCGTCCGCTGAAAAGCCGAGCGTGCGCACGCGGTCGCGCAGCTGGTCTTCGGTGGAGCCGGGGACGTCGACGCCGCCGATCTCCTGCAGCGCCTCGAACATGGAGTAGCGGGCGAAGGGCGCCGCGAACGAGATCTCGTGCCCGCCGAAGGTCACCGGACGCTCGCCAAGCGCCTCGCGGGCCACGTGGCTCAGCAGCTCTTCGGTGAGCCGCATGACGCCCTCGTAGTCCAGGTACGCGGCGTAGAACTCCAGCATGGTGAACTCGGGGTTGTGAAAGCGGCTGAGCCCCTCGTTGCGGAAGTCCTTGCCGATCTCGTACACCCGCTCCATGCCGCCTACGATCAGCCGCTTCAGGTACAGTTCGTCGGCGATGCGCAGGTACAGCTGCATGTCGAGCGCGTTGTGGTGCGTGGTGAAGGGGCGCGCCAGCGCACCGCCGTAGAGCGGCTGCAGGATGGGCGTCTCCACCTCGATGAACCCTCGTTCGTCCAGGAACCGCCGCAGCGCGCTGACGATCCGCGCCCGCAGAACGAAGGTGTCGCGCACCGCGGGGTTCACCGCCAGGTCGGCGTACCGCTGGCGGTAGCGCGCCTCCACGTCGGTAAACCCGGAGTGGACGATGCGCTCCCCCGTCTCCGCATCCACCTCTTCCTTGCCGAGGGGGAGCGGACGGAGCGCCTTGGCCAGCAGCTGGAACGACGAGACCTTGAGCGACACCTCGCCCGTCCTCGTGCGGAAGAGCGTGCCCTCGGCGCCCACCCAGTCGCCCAGGTCCACCAGGTCCAGCAGCTCGTACTCCGCGCCCAGGTCGTTGACGCGCAGGTAGAGCTGCACCCTGCCCGTGCGGTCCGCCACGTGGCCGAAGGTGCTCTTGCCCATCACCCGGCGGCTGACCAGGCGGCCGGCCACGCGCACGCGCTCGCCCATCTCCTCGGCGCCGTGCGCCTGCTCGTGCGCCTGGAAGAGCGCGACCGCCTCCGCGGCCCCGTGCGTGGTCTCGTACGAGTAGGCGTACGGCTCCACGCCACGCTCGCGCAGCCGGGCCAGCTTGGCCACGCGGTCGGCGACGACGCGCTCGTCGGAAAGGTGCTCCTCGCCCGGCGTCAGTTCGTCACTGGCCATCGGAGTGCACGGCCCCGTACTGCCGCAGGTAGGCGTGGATGAAGGGCTGCAGGTCGCCGTCCATCACCTTCTGGACGTCGGTCAGCTTGAGCTCGGTGCGATGGTCGTTGACCATGGTGTACGGCTGGAATACGTACGAGCGGATCTGGCTGCCGAAGGCGATGTCGGTCTTGGTGTTCTCCAGCTTGGCCTTTTCCGCCTCCTGCTCCTCGAGCGCGCGCTGGTAGAGGCGCGCCTTGAGCATCTTCATGGCGGTCGCGCGGTTCTTGTGCTGCGAGCGCTCCTGCTGGCAGGCCACGACGATGCCCGACGGCAGGTGGCGCAGCCGGACCGCGGACGATGTCTTGTTGACGTGCTGCCCGCCGGCGCCGGACGCGCGGAACACGTCCATCTCGATGTCTTCCTCGCGCACCTCGATCTCGATGGTGTCGTCCACCGCGGGGGAGACGAACACGGAGACGAACGAGGTATGGCGGCGTGCGGCCGAGTCGAACGGCGAAATGCGCACGAGCCGGTGCACGCCGCGCTCCGCCTTGAGGAATCCATACGCGTACTGGCCGCGGACCTCCAGCGTGGCGTCCTTGATCCCCGCCTCTTCGCCCTCCTGCAGGTCCAGCAGTTCCACCTCGAAGCCGTTGCGCTCGCCGAAGCGCGTGTACATGCGCAACAGCATCTGCGCCCAGTCCTGGCTTTCGGTGCCGCCGGCGCCGGGGTGGATGGTGATCAGGGCGTCGCGATGGTCGTCGGGCTGCTGGAGCATGTTCTTGAGCTCCAGCGCCTCGAGCGCGGGGCCGAGCGCCTCGACCTCGGCCCTGACCTCCGCGCCCATCTCCTCGTCGGCATCAATCTCCAGCAGGTCGAGCATTTCGCCCAGGTCGTTCACCTTGGCAGACATCTGCTCCCAGGGGCCTACCCAGCCCTTGACCTGGTTGGTGAGGGCAATCAGCTCACGGGCCTTTTCCTGGTCGTTCCAGAACGACGGTTCGGCCATGCGGGCTTCCAGCGACTTCAGTTGCTCCTGCTTGGCAGCCAGGTCAAAGAAACCTCCCCAGCTCGTCGAGCCGGTTGCGGTACGTGTCCAGTGCGCTACGAAGGTCTTCGGTCATCGGTCGGGTTCCTGGCAACGACAAGGGCCGCCCGGAGGAGCGGCCCCACTGCTGTCTTGTAACCTGCGGGAATGTACGGGTTCCCGGGGAGGAGGGGAAGTGCACTAGAAGAGAGTCTGCCCCTTCGCCAGGATCTCGTTCAGCGCGTCGCGGAAGTGCGGCGTGCCGCGGGCCGTCTCCGCGCCCACCTGGCCCACGTACTCCTCCCAGCTCTTCTTGATCTCTTCCATGAACTCGCGCTTCAGCGTGCCGTCGGCGAGTGCCGTGTCGCGCCGCTCCGGGTGGTACGTGACGATGTCGGACACCAGCGCGCGCGCCAGGCGCCGCGCCTTGGCCGTGGGATCGTTCGATCCGAAGCCGAACCCTCCCGACCGGGTCGGCGCGGCCGGCGTGGGCTGCGGAGCTGGTGCCGGGGCGGCCGCGGCTGGCGCGGGCTGCGGAGCCGGTGTCGCGGGGGGTGCCGGGGCCGGCTGAGGCGCCGGCGAGGCCGTCGGCTGAGGCGCGGCCGCGCGCTGCGGGGATGACGCCGGTGTGGGAGCCGGCGCGGACGGAGCCGCGGCCGCGGCCGCGGCCGCGGGCTGCGCGGATGGCGTCGGCGGAGCCGCGGCCGCACCGGTGGCGGAAACCTGGAAG
>NZ_DATBNB010000159.1 GCF_036554565.1 Longimicrobium sp.
CGCACCTTCGACACTGCCGCGACCACGCTCTGGCTGCTGGGCGTGGAGGTGCCGGCGGAGTGGGCCGGGCGTCCGGTCACGAGCGCCTTCAACCGCCCCGTGACTGCTCCGGCTCCGTAACGGGTATCACGCAGAGGACGCAGAGAAGAAAGAGAGGACGCAGAGGCGCTTGCATGCCCTCTGCGTCCTCTCCCTTACCTCTGCGTCCTCTGCGTGAAAAGTTTTTTCGGCCTACCAGCGGCTGCGGTAGCCCCGGGCGTCGATGTGGATGAACGGCCCGTGGGCGCCGTTGTCGCGGTAGACGCCCGCGCCGCCCGTCAGCTCGGGGTAGCGGCGCTCCACGCGCTCCACGGCGCGAAGGACCACCATTGCGTCGTTCGTGTCGCGGCGGCCGTCGCCGTTCAGGTCGTCCATGTAGCCGTCGCGGTCGTTGTCCACCCACACGTCCGACGCGTCGCCGTAGGTGTGGCGGCTCAGCCGCGCCCGCCCGCCCTCGCCCGGGCCGTTGTACGCGGGGGTGCGGAAGCCGCTCATCACCGCCACCTGCTCGGCGCGCACGCCCATGGCGTTCAGCTCCTGGATCACCAGCTCCAGCTTGTCGATCAGCCTCAGGTCCAGCGCCAGGTACTTGGGCCACACGCCGAACTGGTCCTTGGTCAGGAAGTTCCGCAGGCGGAAGTGCTCCGACACCTGCAGGTCCTGGTTGGCCTCGGTCACCTCGATGAAGCCAGAGGGCGGCGCGTAGGCGCCCTGCCGCATGGTGCGCTCCGTCTCGTACGTGCCGATGCGGTAGCCGTTCAGGAACCCGCCGCGCTTTTCCGAGAACGGCACGCGGGTGATCACCGCCAGGTCCCCCATCTCCTGCTGCCAGCCGGTACCCGCCAGGTGCAGCCGCCACACCCCGGCGGAGCCCGGCGCCCGCAGCCCCGTGACCATCGACCCGCCGCCCTCCAGCATGCGAAGCTCGGTGCCGGCCTGCGGCACCCACCGGTACGAGGCTTCGAAGGGGCTGGCCTCCACCCACTCCATCGGCAGGTTCAGCGGCCGGTTGGGGTCCGTCAGCACCGCGCGCAGCTTGCCGCTGTGGCCGAACACGCTGGCGGCCAGGCGCACGGCGGCGTCGCGGGAGCCGGCGGCCGGCGACGCGGGCACCACGGACGACCAGGTGAGCGGCGGGGCGGCCTTGTTGGGGGCGTACATGCCGAGCGCGGTGCCGGCGAGGGCCAGGGAGCAGACGGTGGCGAGGGTGCGGCGGGGTCGGTGCATTGAAACTCCTGTGTACTGCGGCCGTGGGAACGGCGGATCGTTTCCGGGCGCGGGGCCCGGAAGGCTAGGCGGTGGAACGTGTTCTGGGAACGGACCGGCCGGCGGAGTGGTGCAGCCGGCGCGCGGTGCGCGAGGTCCGGCAGAGCCGCGCGGTGCACGATGGCGGCGCGGCGGTGAGGAGCGGCGAAGTCCTTGCGCGTCGAGAGCAGCCGCGGCCCGGGGTGGCGAAACCGTTCGGGCGGCGTAGTTTGCTGGTCATCTCAACGGGATTGCGCCCAAGATATGCACCGCCCCGCGGCGCCGTCAAGCACGTTCATCTTTCCGGACCGCCCAACCATGCCCGATTCGTCGCCCCGCCCGCGCGTGTGCCTGGTGATCCTGGACGGCTGGGGGCTGCGCGAGCCCGCCCCCGACAACGCCGTCACCTGCGCCCACGCGCCCACCTGGCGGCACCTGTGGGAGGAAGGCGGCTACCCCCGCGCGCGGCTGGCCACGCACGGCCCCGCGGTGGGGCTCCCCGCGGGGCAGATGGGCAACTCCGAGGTGGGGCACCTGAACCTGGGCGCCGGCCGCGTGGTGATGCAGTCGCTGCAGCGCATCAGCACCGCCATCGAGTCCGGCGAGTTCCACGAGAACCCGGTGTTCCTGGACATCGTCAACCGCGTGAAGGAGCGGGGGAGCGCGCTTCACCTGATGGGGCTCATCGGCCCCGGCGGCGTGCACGCGGTGGATACGCACCTGCTGGCGCTGACGGAGTTCGCGTCCAAGCACGGCATCCCCAAGACGTACATCCATGTGTTCCTGGACGGCCGCGACACGCCGCCCCGCTCCGCGCGCGACTACATGACGGAACTGTTCGGCCGCACGGGAAGCGGCAGCGGGGTGGAAGTCGCCACGTTGATGGGGCGCTACTGGGCGATGGACCGCGACCAGCGCTGGGAGCGCACCGAAAAGGCGTACCGCGCGATGGTGTACGGCGAGGGGCTGGGGGTGCGCGACCACCTGGGCGCCGTCGCCGCCGCCTATGAGCAGGGGGAGACCGACGAGTTCGTGCAGCCCCGGGTGATGGTGGACAACCACGGCCAGCCCATCGGCCTGCTGAAGGACGGCGACTGCGTGATCTTCTTCAACTTCCGGTCAGACCGCGCGCGCCAGCTCTCGCGCGCCCTGGCCGACGAAACGTTCGACGCGTTCGACCGCGGCCCCGGGCGGCCCCGCGTGGACGTGGTGACGATGACGCAGTACGACGAGAACTTTCCCCTGCCCACCGCGTTTCCGCCGCAGGAGATGGGCGACAAGCTGGCCGACGTCCTGGAGGCCCACGGGCTCGCCAGCTTCCGCACAGCGGAAACGGAGAAGTATCCGCACGTCACCTTCTTCTTCAACGGCGGCGTCGAAGAGCCGCCCCGCGGCGAGGACCGGCGCATGGTGCCCTCGCCCAAGGTGCCGACGTACGACCAGCAGCCGGAGATGAGCGAGCCCGAGGTCACGCGCGGGCTGGTGGAAGCCATCCGCGCGCGGAAGTACGACGTGCTCGTCTGCAACTTCGCCAACCCCGACATGGTGGGGCACACGGGGGTGATGGAGGCGGCGGTGAAGGCGGTGGAGGCGGTGGACGAGGGGCTGGGGCAGGTGCTGGCGGCCTGCCGCGAGACGGGCACGACGCTACTGGTGACCGCGGACCACGGCAACTGCGAGCAGATGTGGGACCCGACGACGATCGGCCCGCACACCGCCCACACGACGAACCCGGTCGGCATCATCCTGGTTGAGCCGGAGGACCGGCGGACGGCCACGGCCCTGGCGGACGGCGCCCTCTGCGACGTGGCGCCGACCATCCTGGGGCTGATCGGCGTGCCCCAGCCGGCGGCGATGACCGGGCGGGATCTGCGGCGCACGGACGGCTAGCAGTCCTTCCCCGGCGGGCCCCTTCCCCGGCCCCTCCCCCGGCAAACTGCGCCGGGAGAGGGGAGAACTTCGATCGAGGTTCCGACTGGCTGCCGGTGCATGCCGCGGGAGCCCGCTCTCTCCCCCGCTTCCAGGGGAAGGGAGAATCGATCGCACCTGCGGACACGAACGATGTCATTCCGATGGAGCGGCCCCGTCGGACCTGCCCGCGCAAGAAAGCCCGCAGCGACTGAGGAATCCGCCACACACCCCGCCTGACGCGCCAAACGTCGCGATCCACCGCGTCCCAACGTTCGCGCTCACGCCACTTGCGTGGTGGGCCCCCATCTGGCCGAGTGCCCCAGGAAGAGCGCCGGGGCTTGGTGATTCCGGAGTCCTCGTCGGCGGCAGGCTGTGTGGCGGATCCCTCAGTCGCTGCCATCTTTGATGTGGGGCTGGATTCCCGTGGCCGCTCCATCGGGATGACATCCCCGTGCTCGGGTGCGCGACCGCGGGCCCTGCCCTGGGCCGCTGGCGAGTACCGTTCGGCGCGCCCAGCACGTCTGAGCGGCGCGGTGTGAACGGGAGCAAGGTCGCGCACGACACCCTTGGCAGCACGACAGCAGGCCAGTCCGCGCAGGCGGACTTCGTGTGGTTGTTGCAGCGAATTCATTCGCCCGGGGAGGTTTGGGCCGCTCCCCCAGGGCGAGGATCAGGACCGAGGCCCGGAGTTCCGTGCCGCTGCCGCGCCCCAGCCAAGAGGCATCCGCGGCAAGATCCCACGGCCCTGCATGGTATGCACTGCGGGCCGCTTCAGTGCGCTCGGGCCTCTGGATGACAGATTGCGCCGGAGGCAGCGCTCCGTGGGCGGACAGAGGTCGGGGCGCGCCCCATCGTTGTAGCCACACGAAACAAGCCAGTCCGCGAAGGCGGACTTCGTGTGGTTGTTGCAGCGAATTCATTCGCCCGACCCGAGCCGGAGCTTCGATGCGACCGGCGGATGAACCCGGACTGGAACAGCAGAAAGCCCCGAACGGGCCGCTCGCGCGTACCGTTCGGGGCTTCACCTTCACGCGCCGAGTCAGCGGGGAAGCAGCACCCGGTCCACCACGTGGATCACGCCGTTGGACTGCATGACGTTGGCGATGGTGACGGTCGCCGCGTTTCCGCCCGCGTCGCGGACGACCACGTTGCTTCCGCTCATCGAGGCCGTCAGCGTCCCGCCGGCGGCGGTGTTCAGGGTGGCGCGCCCGCCGCCCGCCTGGATCATCCGCATCAGGTCAGCCGCGGTGTGGCGGCCCGGAACCACGTGGTAGGTCAGCACGCCGGTGAGCGCGGCCTTGTTCTCGGGGCGCAGCAGGGTGGCGACCGTGCCCGCCGGCAGCGCGTCGAACGCGGCGTTCACCGGCGCGAACACCGTGAAGGGGCCTGCGGAGGCGAGCGTTTCCACCAGCCCGGCGGCCTTCACCGCCGCCACGAGCGTGGTGTGGTCGGCGGAGTTCACCGCGTTCTCCACGATGTTGCGCGACGGCAGCATCGCCGCGCCGCCCACCATCACCGACGCCTGGCTCCCCGTGGCGCCACCCATCTGCCCATCCATCCCCATCTCGGCCGTCCCGCCCGAGGCACATCCCTGGAGAACCGCCGCCGCGAGCATCACTGCGATCGTCTTGTTCATGTCCGTATCCCTCGTCACTGGTCGCTGGATGACTGCTTGTGAGAGTGGGTACGGGCTGCTCACGCCAGCCGGATTCATCCGCGGTCGCCGAAGTACAATCCGCCCTTGTAGATCCGGCCGTTTGTGCCTACTTTTCTCCCCTGGCGCCACGTCCGCGCCCACCTCCCCAGTCGGTCCGCGTTTCCCAGCGTTCTCCCCGCGAACGATGCAGGTCACCTCGTCCGCCGCGCCCACGGGCGCCGCGCCGCCGCTCGACGCCGTTCTGCTCGGCCTTGCGCGCGCGCCCGTCACCCGCTTTGCCGACACCGCCCGCGAGGCGCTCGCCGCGGCCGCCCGCGCGCTCGGCGCCCGCGAGGCCGCGCTGTGGATGCTCTCGCTCGACGGCCAGGCGCTCGTCTGCCACGGCCGCGCGCCCTCCGACGGAGACGAATCGGCGATCGGGGGAACCGTGGACGCCGCCGCCGTGTGGCCCGGCCCCGGCGCCCTGGCCGCCGCACGCTGGACCGTGGCCGTGCTCCCCGGCGCGGAAGGCGGCGAGCTGGCACTGGACGCCGGGGTGTGGAGCCAGGGCGCGCTCGCCGGCTTCATCCGCCTGCGCCGTGGCGCGCGGTCGTGGACGGAGGCGGAGGGCGCGTTCGCCGCCGCCCTCGCCGACCGGCTGGCCGCCGCGTGGGAGGGCGAGGCACGCTCGCGGGCCGAGGACGATCTGGCCAGCCGCAACCGGCACGTGGACGACCTGGAAGCGATCGCCCAGCTGGGGAGCTGGGACCAGGACCTGGCGACGGACGAGATCGTCTGGTCCGCGCAGCAGTGCCGCCTTCACGGGCTGGATCCCGGGGACGGGCCGCGGACCCTGGACGGGTTCATGAGCTTCGTCCATCCGGAAGACCGCGAGCGACTCGCAGACGCGTGCGCGACGGTCGTCCGTGAGGGGACCCCGCTCGGTATCCGCTACCGCATCATCAGGCCCGACGGCGAGACGCGCTGGCTCCATGCCTTGGGCAGGATGGTGCCCGGGGCGGACGGAACGCCCGCGCGGCTCGTCGGCACGTCGATGGACGTCACCGAGCGCGTGCTCGCCGAAGAGACCATCCGCGCCTCCGAGGCGCGCTTCCGCGACCTGTTCGAGCAGTACCCGGACCTGGTGCAGAGGCTGACCCCCGACGGCATCATCCAGCAGGTGAACGCCGAATTCACCCGGCTGTGGGGGTTCGGCACCGAAGATCTGCGCGGCTCTTCCCTGCTCGAGGTTCCCCAGCTGGCCGGGGTGCGGCCCCTGCTGGAGCGCGGGCTGGCGGGCGAACGGGTATCCATCCCCCCCGTGCTCTTCGACGGCGCCAACCGCGGGCCCCTGGCCTCGGCCGAGGTGCAGTGGCCGCGCTGGATCCGCGCGTCGATGTTCCCCGTGCGCGGCCCGGCGGGCGAGCTGCGCGAGGTAGTGCTGGTGCAGGAAGACGTCACTGAAGAGCAGCTGGCGACGGAGTCGCTGCGCGTTTCGGAGGAGAACTACCGCAAGATCTTCGAGAACTCCAACGACGCCATCCTCGTTTCCGATCCCGAAACGGGGCAGCTGGTGGACGCGAACGCCACCGCCTGCCAGATGTGCGGCACCACCCTGGAAGCGCTCCGGGCCGACGCGGCCTCCATCATCTGGAACGGCCCTCCCCCGTACACCGCCGAGCGCGCCCTCGAGCAGGCCCGCCTCGCCGTGGAAGGCGTGCCGCAGACCTTCGAGTGGCTCAGCATCAACCCCGAAACGGGCGCGGAGATCTGGGGCGAGGTGAGCCTGCAGCGCATCGACGTACGGGGCAAGCCGCACGTCCTGGCCCTCGTGCGCGACATCCGCGAGCGCAAGCAGGCCGAGCGCGCCCTGCGGGAGTCGGAGGAAAGCTACCGCACCATCTTCGAGCACTCGTCCGACGCCATCTTCCTGCACGAGCTGGATACGGGAAGCTTCATCGGCGCCAACCAGGCGGCGTGCGAGATGTTCGGCTTTGCCCGTGAAGAGTTGCTGGGCGCCGGGGTGGCCGACATCAGCGCGGACGAGGCGCCGTACACGCTGGACGTGGCGCTTGGGTACGTGGAACAGGCCATCGCCGGCAACCCGCAGCGCTTCGAGTGGCTGGGCCGCCGCAAGGACGGCAGCCGCGTCTGGGCCGAGGTGCAGCTTCGCCGCGTGACCGTGGGCGGGGTGGACCGGCTGCTCGCCACGGGACGCGACGTAAGCGCCCGCAAGCACGCGGAGGAGCAGCTTCGCCGCGCCAACGAGCAGCTGGAGCAGCGCATCGCCGAGCGCACGGGCGAGCTGGCGCAGGCCAACGAGGCGCTGGAGGAGGAGGTGGCCGAGCACGAGGCTGCCCGCGAGGCGCTGATGGAGCGCACGCACGAGCTGGAGGGGATCTTCCGCGCCCTCCCCGACCTCTTCTTCCGCCTGGGCGCCGACGGCACCATCCTGGACTACCGCGCCGGGGCCCGCGCGGGGCTGGCCGTACCCCCCGAGGCGTTCCTGTGGAGGCGCATCCGCGACGTGCTCCCGATGCTCGCCGACCAGGCCGAGGCGGCCATGGCCGAGGCGCAGGCGACGGGCGAGATCGCGCAGTTCGAGTACCAGCTCCCGGTCGAGTCGGGGATGGGCGACTTCGAGGCGCGCGTGGTGCCGCTGGAGGATGCAACGTTCGTCACCGTCATCCGCGACGTCACCGCGCGCAAGTCGGCCGAGCGCAAGCTGCGGAGGCGCGAACAGCAGTTCCGCCGGCTGATCGAGAACGCCAGCGACATGGTGCAGCTGATCCACCCGGACGGCCGCATTGCCTACACCGGCCCCAGCGTGCAGCACCTGCTGGGGTACGATCCCGAGGAGCTGGCCGGCAGCGATCCCCTCTCCTACCTGCACCCCGACGACCGCGAGCCCACAGCCGGGCGCCTGGGCGAGATGCTGGCCAACCCCGGCGTGGTCTACTCCATCCAGTACCGCGTGCGGCACAAGGACGGCGGCTACCGCACCTTCGAGGCGCACGCCAGCACCGACGTATCCAGCGGGCAGGTGGTGGTGAACGCCCGCGACATCACCGACCGGCTGGCGGCCGAGCGGGCGCTGCGCGAGCAGGAGGCCCAGTTCCGGCGGATGGTGGCGAACACCTACGACATCATCACCATCCTGGGGCCGGATGGGCAGGTGGCGTACGAAAGCGACGCCATGCCGCGTCTGCTGGGGTGGACGCCCGAAGAGCGGATGGGGCGCAGCGCGTGGGAAAACATCCACCCGGAAGACATCGACCGGGTGCGCGACACCTTCCGCCGCATCCTGGGCCAGCCCGGCACCGCGCACACCATCGAGTACCGCTACCGCGCCAAGGACGGCGTCTGGCACTTCCTGGAATCCGTGGGCCGCACCCTGGCCGAAGACTCCGCCGCGGACGGCATCGTCGTCAACTCGCGCGACATCACCGACCGCAACGCCGCCGAGCGGGCGCTTCGCGAGAGCGAGGAGCACTTCCGCGCGCTGATCGAGAACTCGTCGGACGTGGCCACCATCAACGACGCGGTCACCGGCGCCGTGCTGTACGCCAGCCCCGCCGCCGAGCGGATGCTGGGCTACACGCCGGACGAGATGCTGGGGAGCGTGGCCGCCGACTACGTGCATCCCGACGACCGCCCCGCCGTCGCCGAAGAGATGCAGATGCTGCTGCTGGAGCCGGAGAACCCCCGCACCATGCGCTACCGCTTCCGCCGCAAGGACGGCCGGTGGATGGTGCTGGAGGCCACGACGCGCATGATGCCGGGCTCGCACGAGCCGCGCATCGTGGCCAACGCCCGTGACGTGACGGACCGCGTGGCCGCCGAGGAAGCGGTGCGGAAGAGCGAGGAGCACTTCCGCGCGCTGACGGAAAACGCGTCCGACCTGATCACCGTGCTCGACCAGACGGGCGTGTACCTGTACCAGAGCCCGTCCATCATGCGGGTGCTGGGCTACACCCCGGCGGAGCTGCTGGGCGAGACGCCCTTCCCGTTCATGCACCCCCACGACGTGGAAGACGCGCGGACGGCGCTCACGCAGATGGTGGTGAACCCGGGAACCAGCCACACCGTGCAGTTCCGGTTCCGCCACGCCGACGGGCAGTGGAAGGTGCTGGAAAGCATCGGCCGCACCCTGCTCCCCGACTCCGCGGACGAGGGGATCGTCGTCATCTCGCGCGACGTCACCGAGCGGCGGCGGACGGAGGAGGCGCTGCGGGCGGCCACGGACGCGGCCGAGCGCGCCAACCGCGCCAAGAGCGAGTTCCTGTCGCGGATGAGCCACGAGCTGCGCACGCCCATGAACAGCATCCTGGGCTTCGCGCAGCTGCTGGCGCGCGCCAGCCTGGCGCAGGGCGAGCAGAAATCGGTGCAGCACATCCTCAAGGCCGGGCGGCACCTGCTGAACCTGATCAACGAGGTGCTGGAGATCGCCCGCATCGAGGCCGGCCGCCACAACCTGTCGCTGGAGCCGGTGCGCGTGGCCCCCCTGCTGGACGAGGCGCTGGGACTGGTGCGGCCGATGGCCGCGCAGTGGGGCGTCACCCTGCGCCCCGCGGTCAGCCCCCCCGACGCCTTCGTGCGGGCGGACCGGCAGCGGCTCGCGCAGGTGATGCTGAACCTGCTGAGCAACGCCATCAAGTACAACCGCCCCGGCGGCTTCGTGCAGATCACCTGCACGCCGTCCGCGGACGGGTACACGCTGCGGGTGCAGGACACCGGCAAGGGGATCCCGGAGGAAAAGGCCGACCAGCTCTTCACCCCGTTCGCCCGCCTGGGCGCCGAGGCGTCGGGGGTGGAAGGCACGGGGCTGGGGCTGGCCCTTTCGCAGCGGCTGACCGAGGCCATGGGCGGCACGCTGACGCTGGAAAGCACCGGCGCGGAGGGCAGCGTGTTCCGCGCGGACCTGGCGGGCGCGGCCGACCCGGTGGAGGCGCTGGAAGACGCCGGCGCCGCCCTCGCCCGCACCGCGGAGAGCGGCGCGCGCGAGGCCACGCTGCTGTACGTGGAAGACAACCTGGCCAACCTGAGCCTGGTCGAGACGATCCTGCTCAGCCGCCCGGGCTGGCAGGTGCTTCCGGCGCTGCAGGGCGGCATCGGCGTGGAGCTGGCGCGCGAGCACCGGCCGGACCTGGTGCTGCTGGACCTGCACCTTCCGGACATCCAGGGCGACGAGGTGCTTCGCCGCCTTCGCGCCGACCCGCGGACGGCCGGCATTCCCGTCGTCGTCATCAGCGCCGACGCCACGCGCGCCAGCAACGACCGCCTGCGCGCGCTGGGCGCCGACGCCTACCTGAGCAAGCCCATCGACGTGGACGAATTCCTGGAAACGGTGGAGCGGTTCCTTTCCGAGCGAGGTGACGCGTGAACGCGCCGGACCTTTCGTGCAGCACGCTGCTGCTGGTGGACGATGAAGAAGCCAACCTCGACCTGCTGGAAGGCATCCTGGCCGGCTCGGGGCTGGGCAACCTGCTGCGGACGCAGAACCCGTTTCAGGCGGTGGAGCTGGCGCGCGAGCACCGGCCGGACCTGGTGCTGCTGGACCTGCACATGCCGGGGATGACGGGCTTCGACGTGCTCCGGGCGCTGCGGGAGATGGAGGAGCCCGGGGACTACCGCCCCGTCCTGGTGCTGACGGCCGACGTGACGCCCGAGGCCCGCGACACGGCCCTGGGCGAGGGTGCGCGCGACTTCCTGACCAAGCCGTTCGACATCGTCGAGGTGCTGCTGCGCGTGCGCAACCTGCTGGAAACGCGGCAGCTGTACCTGCAGGCCTGCCGCGCCACGGAGGCGCGCGAGCGCATTCTGGGCGTGGTCGCCCACGACCTGCGCAACCCGCTGGCGTCCATCACCATGCAGTCGGAGATGGTGCTGCAGACGCTCTCCCCACGCTCCTCCCCGTACGTGCGCGAGGCGCTGGGCAACATCCAGCAGACCTCCGGGCAGATGTACCGCCTGGTGCAGGACCTGCTCGACGTGGCGCAGCTGGAGGGGGCGGGTGGCAGGACGACCGTCGACCTGGCCGAGGTGGACGTGCACGAGCTGCTCTGCACGGCGCGGGGGATGCTCCAGCCCATCGCCGCCGGCCGCAAGCTGACGCTGGACGTCGACGCCCCCGCCGGCCTCCGCGCCCTGGCCGACGGCGCGCGCGTAGTTCAGGTGCTCAGCAATCTGGTGGGCAACGCCATCAAGTTTACGCCCACGGGCGGACGGATCACCATCGGCGCGGCCCCGGACGGCGCGTGCGTCCGCATCTCCGTCGCCGACACGGGATACGGCATCCCGGCGGAGCACCTGCCGCACGTCTTCGGCGCGTTCTGGCAGGGCGACACGGCCGACCGGCGCGGCGCGGGGCTGGGGCTTTCCATCGCCAGCGCGCTGGTGGCCGCGCACGGCGGGCGGATGTGGGTGGAGAGCGAAGTCGGCCAGGGGACGACGGTGCACTTTACCGTTCCCGCGGCGGACGCGCTGGTCGCCGTTCCCGCGGATCGCGGCGGCCGGATGGTCGAAGTGGTCACCTCCGCCTGAGGGGTCCGATGGAGACGATCATGGGCGTGGTGGCCGCGGGGTGGTGCCTGGCGGCGGTGGTCGTCTCGTACCGCAACATCCGCGGGCTGCTGGACCAGCGCCGCGCCCGGCGCGACATGGCCGCGCACGACCCGTACGGCGAGGAGGATCGCGGGCGGGGGTGAGGAGGGCTGTCTCGCGGTCGACTGGCTTCGTCGCATGCTGCGGGAGGCCCCACCCCCAAACCCCTCCCCCGGCAAACTGCGCCGGGAGAGGGGGGACTTCGGTTGGGGTTCGACGGACTGCCTCGCATGCTGCGGGAGCCCCCTCCCCCCGGCCCCCTTCCCCCGCTGCGCAGGGGAGGGGGAGACCTGAACTGCGCTTCTGCAGATTTCGCGCACACCGACGCCCTGTCATCCTGAGGCCCAAGCGCACGCTGCTCGCCCGTAGCACACACCACGCGGGCCGAAGGATCTAGCCGGAGGACGCCTTGAAGCCTGGGCGCGGCAGCGTCACGACTGCCCGAGACGCGTCGTCTGGCTCGAGGACCGGGTGAGACTGGCCGTCGCGCATGCCGCGGCTGGCCCCTCCCCCGGCCCCTCCCCGCATGCTGCGCATGCGGAGAGGGGAGAGTTCGATTGCACTTCGGCTGGCTTCGCACGCTCGACTGCGCGTGCAGTCCGCGCAGGCGGACTTTGGGCCGTTGTTGCCGCGACTTCAGTCGCCCCAGCAGGGCCAGCGCCTGGCCACTATGTCCGTCGCCGCACCCAAACCCCGAAGTGTACCCCCTCTCCCACGCTGTTTGTGGGAGAGGGTGGACGAGCCTAAGCGAGGACGGGTGAGGGCCCCACGGCAGCCGAGGCCTCGGTCACGGTGACCGCTGCCGCGCCCGCGCTGAGAGCCATCCGCTGCTAGATCCTTCGGCGCGCGAGAGTGAGGCACGGGATGGTTCGGTGCGCCTGCGCCTCAGATACCATGTAAAAGCGGGCCGCCACGATGTAAGCTCTCTGGGTCGCTCAAACCTGGAGGCGCTTATGCAGACCGTAACGACCCGCAACGTATCGGTGGTGTCCGTGCCCGCGCTTTATCTCGCGATCGAGACTG
>NZ_DATBNB010000160.1 GCF_036554565.1 Longimicrobium sp.
CCGTGGCCGAAGGGGTGCGGCGCCTGGGCGAGATGGTGCAGCGCTACCGCTGACGTCTAATTTCCTGGGCGAGATCTTCGACTTCGATTGATGGACCGCTCCATCGGCTTTGCGTCGCGGATCGTCGGCGGCGTTCCTCTCCTGCTGGCGTTTCCGCCGGCAGGGGATGCGCCGCGTCCGATGGTGCTCTGGTTCCACGGGTTCGGCGTGGACAAGGAGGTGCACCGGAAGGAGCTGGAGCAGCTGGCGCGGGCCGGGTTCCTGGCCGTGGGCGTGGACGCGGCGGGCCACGGCGCCCGCCGCCTTCCGGACCTGGATGCCCGCCAGGCCGCCCCGCACGAGCAGGCGCTGCGGACGATGATCGGCCTTGCCGCGCAGACGGCGGACGAGGTCCCATCTATCGTGCGCGCGCTGGCGGATGAAGGCTTGGCGGACGCGGAGCGGGTCGGCGTCGTGGGCGTATCGATGGGTGGATACGTGGTCTATCAGGCGCTGCTGGTGGAGCCCTCCATCCGTGCCGCCGTCGCGATCCTCGGCTCGCCGGAGTGGCCGGAGGGCGACAGCCCGCATCGCCACCTGGACAGTTTCGGCCACACCGCGCTGCTGTCCATCACGGCGGAGCGCGACGAGAACGTGCTGCCCGCCGCCGCCCGCGAGCTGCATCGGCGGCTCGCTACGGAACACGCCGACGCAGCGCAGCGGTACTTTGAACTCACGGGCGCCGTCCACCTGATGTCCGAAGAGCACTGGACGCAGGCCATGGACGAGACGCTGCGCTGGCTGGCGCACCACCTTCAGCCGGAGCCCTGAGCGCCCCGCGAACGCGGCTCTTGCCTTTTGTTTCCCGCACATATACTCATTGAAGCCTTCGACTTGCGCTCCCGCGCGAGTTCTCTTCGTTGGGCCCTCCCCGCGGTACTCCCATGAGCCAGCTTCTGCGCTACACACGCGTCGTTGCGTTCTATGCACTGGTCGTAACGGGCACCCTGCTCAGCATCATCAGCATGGTGGTCGTGCTGGAGCTGCGGGAGGTAAAGGTCCCCCCCGAACTCTCCGCCGACCAGCTCCTCGGGACTCTTACCTCGTCGCAGCAGACATCGGAATCCCGGACCGACGCGCCGGCCGCCTTCCAGGTGGACTCCGCCGAGATCGCCGCCGCCCGGAACGATACGACCGCCAGGGGCAGGATGCTGGTGGAGTACTACGCGGCCCAGAACCGGCTCGCGGAGCAGTGGCAGGCGCAACGCAACGCGCTGGTGGCAGAGGGTCAGGAGGCCGCCGAAGCCGCTTCGCTGTTGTACGCCGCAGAGGCCATGCGGCCGGGCGACCGCGACCGGCTGTTGCGGTTCGTGGAGATCAAGGAGTGGCATCACAAGCAGATGACTTCGGCCGGCGAACGCCTGAACCACCAGCGAGCCAGCCTGGCGGCCGTGAACCAGGCGCTGCTCGCCCTGCGGATTGCCCCTGCCCCCGCGGTGCACGCAACCGGTGACACCGTCAAGAAGGCGGAGGTCGCCGCGCAGGCCAAGCTCGCGAAATCGGCATCGTTCGGCACCCTCCCGGCGCGGCAGGACGTCGGGCTGTTCGATACCACGGGCGTCTTCCGGTTCCATCCCTTCGCCGCACTCAGCGGCTGGCTGCGTACCCAGCAGTCGCTGGAGCTGGCGTCCATCATCGGCATGCTCGGCTTCGGCCTGCTGGGTGCCGCCGCATCGACGGTGGTCCGCGCCCCGCGCACCCGGACGCGGAGGTCGCGGCTCGGCGACAACCTGACGCAGCTGGTGGTGAGCGGCACGACGGCCGCGTTCGCGACGTACCTGGCCGTCAAGGGCAGCCTGGCCGTGGTGTCGACGGACGGCGCCGAGCCCAACCCCTACGTGCTGCTGCTCACCTGCTTCGTCGCGTCGGTCTATTGGGAAGACGCGTGGGAGCGCGTCCGCAGCGCCGTCCGGCGCGGCCGGGAGGATGACGACGACGATGCCAGCTCCGATGAGGACGTCGATCGGCCCAAGGTAGCGCTCCCGAACATCGCGGTGGTGGGCGCGCGGGCGGAAGCGAACGAGCCTGAGCAGCAGCCGGATCGAACGCCCCAGCTGGCCTGAGCGCTTCAGGAAGTTCCACGACGCACGACGGCCGGGGGATCGCTCCCCCGGCCGTCGTCATTTCTCCGCTGTTCTCCGCGACCTCCGCGCCTCCGCGTGAGAACCTTCGATCCGTCAGGCGGACGTGCAGTCGTACGGGTCGGTCGCGGTGGTGCTCGCGGGAGAGGTGCCGTCGCGGCGCGTGCCCACCTTGGTCTCGAGCGCGATCCCCGTGTAGTACTTCTTGAGGATCTGGTCGTACGTGTGGCCCGCGCGCGCCATGCCGACGGCGCCCGTCTGCGCCAGACCCGCGCCGTGGCCGTTGCCGCCGCCGTACGCACGGTATCCGGTGAGCGCGCCCGACGAGTTGGTCACCCGCTCGATCACGAAGAGCGTGCTCGGAAGCATGGTGGGAACGCCGGTGCTGCTGATGTACGGCATCGCGGAGCGGATGGCGGTTCCCGTCTCGGTGAAGGTGCCCTGGTCCGTCACGAATTCGATCTGCGTCACGCGCCCGCTGGTGCTGGAGCGCGCCAGGATGTTGATGGCGTTCACGTTACCGACGGGCTTGTTGGCGAAGTCGCCCACCACGCAGCTCATCTGCGCCATCGTCCAGGTGTAGTTCCACCGGTGGTAGCTGTGGAAGCCGCCGTACGCCCCGGTCCACGTGGGGGTGCGCAGGTCGGTGAGCAGCGCGCTGACCGACGGCAGCTCCTGGCCGGGCGGCGCGTCCCACACCGTGCGCAAGTAGGGCGACGAGGTGGCGAACACGTCTTCGACGTTGCTCGTCTTGCCGCCGCTGGTGGCGTAGAACAGGGCGCTGATCATGGCGCCGTTGTACGTGGCCACGATGCCCGCCGTGGCGTTCACGGCGGCGGTGCTGATGGAGTGCTCCGCGGCCGAGCCGCCGTACACCTGGTCCTGCACGGTGGCCAGCACGTCGTAGCCGTTGTTCCAGTGCTTGCCCAGGCTGGAATGCGCGTAGGTACGAGCCGCCACCGCCTGCGCCTTCTGCGCCTCCGCCTCAGGATACACGCTGGGCCCCAGTTCGCGCGGGACCACGCCGTACAGGTATTCCTCCATCCCCACCTCGTTGATGCCCGCCAGCGTCCCCGCGGCGTTCTGCATCACCTCCGCGATGCCGCGGTACTGCGCCGTGCCGATGATCACCCGCGCGGTAGACGCCACGGTGATGCGCGGCTGGGCGCGCGAGCTGGCGGCCGTCCCCGTGCTCTTGGTGGTCACGTAGCGCGGCTCGTAGACCGTGGTGTTCACCGTCTTCCACAGCGCCGACGTGGTCGCCAGGCCGGCGTCGATCACGTTCTGCTTGTAGATGCGCTCCGCGGTTGTGTCCATGGGCAGCGGCCGCTCGCCGATGTACACGCGCCAGCAGCTGGCCGTGGAAACGTATTCCCACGCGGAGGGAAAGCCCGCCTTGACCCCCGCGGCCACCCGCTGGTCGCGGTCCGCGGCGGTCGTGGTGCACACCACCTGCAGGCGGCGGTTGTTGGTCGCCACCCCCACCGACTGGTTCCACGTCACCGTCACCATCTCGCTCGCCAGCCCCGACACCAGGTAGGCGTTCGTCCCCTTCTCGCGGACGTCGTACGCCACCGTCGCACCGATCTTCACCGACGTGGCGGCGGGGATGATGCCCACGCGGATCTTTCCTGCATACGGCTCCAGCGTGTTCCGCGACACGCCCGCCGGCGCGGCGATGTCGGACTGGGTGGGCAGGCTGTCCGCGCACCCCGCCGCGGCCGAAAGAAGGGCCAGCAGGGCAAAGCGGAACTGTCGTGCGTGCATGTGCACCTCGGGGTGGGTGGATGGGGACCGCGGCGAACCTCAGGACTCGGGAACGCTGCGGCGCAAAGGTAGCGCACGGCACGCCAGGGGGCGCATCGGTCCCGGGGATGATCTCGCTCGGAGCTGTATCATACAGGTTCCGCAGAAAACATGCACCTCCCGCCACGGCGTGAACGTTCGCCCGGGCTGCTGGACCGTGGGAGCAGAGCTTGCCCTGTTTCGGCGGACATGGATCACCGGCAACCCTGTCGTGGGATGGCATGCGTGCGAAGAACCTGTTCATCGCGGCCGCACTCCCGGCGTTCGCCGCCGTGGCGGGCACCTGCTACGTCGTGCAGCCGATGGGGGGAGGGCGGCCGATGAGCGCGGCCCCGGCGGTCTCGGCCGAGCGGCTGGAAGCCCACGTGCGGGCGCTCTCGGAAGAGTTCGTTCCGCGCGACTACACGCATCCCCAGAACCTGAACCGCGCCGCGGCGTACATCCGCGACGAGCTGGAGCGCGCAGGGGGACGGGTGTCGGTGCAGGACTTCGACGTGCGCGGAACCACGTACCGCAACGTGGTGGCGTCGTTCGGGCCGGACGAGGGCGAGCGGATCGTGGTGGGAGCCCACTACGACGCGGCGGGCACCTACCCCGCCGCGGACGACAACGCCAGCGGCGTGGCGGGGCTCATCGAGCTGGCCCGCCTGCTGAACGCGGAATCGCTGAAAACGCGGGTGGACCTCGTCGCGTTTTCGCTCGAAGAGCCGCCGTTCTTCCGCATGGCCCACATGGGAAGCGCCGTGCACGCCAGGTCGCTGCGCGCTCAGGGGGCAAAGGTGCGGCTGATGATGTCGCTGGAGATGATCGGCTGCTTCAGCGACGCGGACGGAAGCCAGCAGTTTCCGCTCGCCGTCCTCAAGGCGTTCTATCCCTCGCGCGGCAACTTCATCACCGTGGTCGGAAAGCTCGGGCAGGCCTCCGCCGTGCGCCGGGTGAAGCGGGCGATGCGGAAGGCGTCGCCGCTGCCTGTGCACTCCATCAACGCACCCCGGTGGGTTCCCGGCGTGGACTTTTCCGATCACGCCAGCTACTGGGACGAGGGCTACCCAGCGGTGATGATCACGGATACCGCGTTCTATCGAAATCCCCACTACCATACCGCACGCGACACCGCCGACACCCTGGACTACGCGCGGATGGCCATGGTGGTACAGGGCATCCACGCCGCCGTCCTGCGCCTGTCGTGATCCCGTGCGATGCCGACGCTGTCATCCCGAGGAGCGGCCACGCCGGACCTGCCCGTACACGGCAGCTTGCAGCGACCGAGGGATCCGCCACACAGCCGGCGTTGCGCGCCGAAACCGCAGCCCCCTCACAGCCCTGCAGTCGAAGCCGCACGAACTGGTCGAAGCGCCGTCGTATTCCCTCTCCCCTGCGAAGCGGGGGAGGAGGGCCGGCGGGCGAGGCTCCTGCAGCATGCGCAGGCACCGATTTGAAACGCCGGATCCTCAGCCGTATCACGCCGTCACAGCCCGGCGCGTCTAATCGTTTTCGGGACGGGTTCTCTATGCTCGCCTAAACCTGAAGTGAAACCCATGAAACGCACCGCGATCGTGCTGCTGGCGTTGGCGGCGGGACTGGCTGGCTGCGGCTGGGTTACTGGGCCAAACATGAACCGCACGGAAGAAGGCTTCTCCGCCATCGCGGGACGCAGCGCGCTGATCCTGCGCAACGAATCGCCACATCCCGTTCACTACGTGGCGCTAGAGGAGGAGACGAGCCACCGGGTAGACCTGAATCCCAACCCCGCCGAGTGGCGCAGCGTGCAGCCGGGAGCCGAGGTGAGCATCGCGTACGCCGAACTCGACGGATATCACCCCGGCGCGGACTGGGCGGTGGTGCACTGGTGGTCGCAGGGGGCGTCGGGACGTCTGCGGGTCGCGCTCCGTTGATCATCGCACGACGGGCCCGGCTCGCGATCACGCTCCGGCCTCGCTGATGTCACGCGGAGTCGCGGAGGAAAAGAGAAGAGCCGCGGAAAGGGCACCAACCCCTCCGCGGCTCATCTGTTTCTCCGCGCCTCCGCGTGATCCCCTCTCCCGGCGGACCGCTGAATCAGCCCCGCGACTCGCCCGTGCCGGTGACGGCTTCCTCCAGCAGTTCCGCCACGTCGCCGGTCCCCCGCTCGATCAGCTCGCGTAGCCGGGCGATCTCCTCGCGCGCCTTGAACAGCTCGTCGGTGATGGAGAGCGCCGCCAGCGTCGCGGCGCGGAACGGCTCCAGCGTGGGATACGACGGCAGCGCGCGGATCATCTGGTCCACGTGCTCCGCCACGGCGCGGGTGTACTCCGGCGGCACGTCCGAGCGCAGGACGTGCTTTTCACCCGCGATCTCTACCGTAACGGTGTGGCGCGACGGCTGCGGCTTGCGGGGGCTCACTTGCGGTTCTCCAGGATGGCCAGGCGCGCCAGCAGCCCCGTAATGCGCTGCCGCGCCTCGGCGGCGCGGCTGGTGAGCACCGCGTTTTCCGCCCGGAGCCGGCGCAGCTCGTCGCCGGACTCGATGGACGGCAGCGAGCCCATCGAGGTCAGGTCCTGCAGCTCGCCCCGCAGCCGCTGCACCTCCTGCTCCGCCTCCTGCGCGCGCCGCCGCCACTCGTCCAACGCGATGGCGGCGGCGCGCGCGGCACGCTCCAGCCGGTCCCACCCCGCCACTTCGGCGGGGGCGGCCGGCCCGGCGGACTGCATCACCGCGTGATCAGCGTCGGCGGACGCCATGCCGCTCCTCGAGAGCTGCCAGCACACGGCTCACCGCCGCATCTACCTCCGCGTCCGTCAGCGTACGGTCCGCCGCCCGGAACCGCAGGCGGAACCCCACGCTGCGCGTCCCCTCCGGAATGCCCTTCCCTTCGTACAGGTCGAATGGGAAGACGTTCTCCAGCAGCTCGCCCGCGGACTCGCGGATGGTCCCCCCCAACTCGCCCGCCGCGAGCGACGTGGGGACGAGAAGCGCCAGGTCGCGCTCCGAGCCGGGATGCACGGGGAGCGGACGGTACTGGACGTTCCTGCGTTCGACGGACACGGACGGCAGCCGGACCTCCAGCACGAACGTGGGCCCGGCCCAGGCGGGCGCATCCACCTCGCCCTCCGCCGCCTGCCGCGCCCTGCCGATCTCGTCGCCCCCGGCGAACAGCGTGAGACGGCCATCGACCGCATCCACGCGGCCATCCGGGTACTCGCCCGCCAGTTCTTCCAGCAGCCCCTTCAAGTCCCACAGGTCCCACTCCGGCGCGGCGCCGCTCCAGTGCGGCGGGCGGCTGGTACCGGTGAAGGCCGCGGCGACGCGCCGCTCCTCCCCCGCCCCCCCGCCGACCGGCGCCAGGAAGGCCGCGCCAATCTCGAACAGCCGCACGTCGCGTACGCCGTGCGCAAGGTTGTGCTCCACCCGGCGCAGCAGCCCGGGCACCAGCGCGGAGCGCAGGTACGACTCCTCCGCCGAGAGCGAGTTCAGCACGGCGACGGTGCCGGCCGACTCGGGTGCGAACGGCACCGTGCGCGCCTCCAGGAAGCCCCAGCGCACGAAGAGCGAGCGGATGCGCGCCTCCACCGCCACGCTGGGATCTTCAGGCACCGTGCTGGGCCGGTGGGGAGCGATCTCCTCGGGGAAGCTGCCGTAGCCGCGGCGGCGGGCCAGCTCCTCGATCAGGTCGATCTCCTCCACCACGTCCGGGCGGAAACCCGGCACCAGAACGCGCATGGGCCGGGGCCGCACGTTCACCTCGAAGCCGATGGGCTCCAGCAGGTCGCGAACCTCGTCCGGCGCCAGCTCCACGCCCAGCACCTGCCGCACGCGCTCCTCGCGAAGGCCGATGGCGCGCCGCTCGTAGCGATGCGGCACCAGGTCCACCGCGCCCACCGCCTCCCCCCCGGCGACGGTCAGCACCAGTTCCACGACCCGGCGCAGCGCCGCCGGCTGGCCCTCGGGATCCACCCCGCGCTCGAAGCGGTACGAGGCGTCCGTCGAAAGCCCCTGGCGCCGCGCCGCACGGCGGACGCGCTGGGGATCGAACAGGGCGACTTCGATGAACAGGTCCGTCGTTCCCCCGCCCACCTCGCTGTCCCGGCCGCCCATCACCCCGGCCAGGGCCACCGCGCCGTCACCGTCGGCGATCACCACGTCCTGGGCGTCCAGCGTACGCTCCACGCCGTCCAGCGTCGTCAGCGTTTCGCCTGCGCGGGCGTGACGGACGGCGACGCGGCCGCCGCGCAGCAGGTTCAGGTCGAAGGCGTGCACGGGCTGCCCCAGCTCGTGCAGCACGTAGTTGGTCGCATCCACCACGTTGTTGATGGGCCGCTGCCCGATGGCGCGCAGGCGGGTGGCCAGCCACTCGGGAGACGGCCCCACGCGCACGCCCCGGACGATGGCGCCCATGTACCGCGTGCACCCTTCGTCGTCCTCGATCTCCACGTCCATCCCCAGGTCGTCGCACGCGCGCCGGCCGGCGTGGACGGGGAACGAGCCGCCGCGGCGATTCGGGAAGGCGGGAAGCTCCACGCCGTCCTCGCCCGTGGGGGCCAGCTCGCGCGCCACGCCCAGGTGCGAAAGCAGCTCGCCGCGGTTGGGCGTCACGTCCACCACCAGCAGGTGATCGTCCAGTTCGAGGGCGTCGCGGAAACCGGTGCCGGGGGCGAACTCGCCGTGCAGCGTCATCAGCCCCGCGTGGTCGCGGCCCAGCCCCAGTTCGCGCGCGGAGCAGAGCATTCCCTCCGACGCCTCGCCCCGCAGCTTGGCCTTCTTGATCTGCAGCCCGCCGGGCAGCGTGGCGCCGATGGGCGCGAACGGGTACAGCCCGCCCGCCTCCACGTTGGGCGCGCCGCAGACCACCTGCAGCCGCTCGGCGCCGCCGGCGTTGACGGTGCACAGGCGCAGGCGGTCGGCGTTGGGGTGCTGGCGAACCTCTTCGACGCGGGCGATCACCACGTCGCCGATGTCCGCACCCAGATATACGATCTCGTCCACGGGCGCGCCGAGCATGGCCAGGCGCTCGGCCACTTCCTGCGGCGTTCCCTGGAGCCCCGGGGCAATCGACCGGAGCCAGCGATAGGAGATGTTCATGACGTCCGTCGATTACGTGAACTGCCCAAGGAACCGCACGTCGCTTTCGTACAGCAGCCGGATGTCGGGCACGCCGTAGCGCTGCATGGCGATGCGCCCCGGCCCCATCCCGAAGGCGTAG
Source organism: Longimicrobium sp. (assembly GCF_036554565.1). Classification (NCBI taxonomy): domain Bacteria; kingdom Pseudomonadati; phylum Gemmatimonadota; class Longimicrobiia; order Longimicrobiales; family Longimicrobiaceae; genus Longimicrobium; species Longimicrobium sp. The sequence continues at coordinate 9,106 of NZ_DATBNB010000160.1, forward strand.
CCCGTGTAGCGCTCCGGATCGTAGCCGGCGGCGGCGAACACGTTCGGGTGCACCATGCCGGCGCCCATGATCTCCATCCACCCCGTGCCCTTGCAGGCGCTGCAGCCGGAGCCGCCGCACAGCTGGCACGACACGTCCACCTCGGCCGAGGGCTCGGTGAAGGGGAAGAACGACGGGCGGAAGCGCGTCTTGGCATCCGCCCCGAAGAAGCGGCGGACGAAGGTGGAGATGGTGGCCTTGAAGTCGGCGAAGGTGATCCCCTCGTCCACGGCCAGCCCCTCTATCTGCTCGAACGCCGGCGCGTGGCTGGCGTCGAACGGGTCGCGGCGGTACACGGTGCCGGGGACGACCACGCGGACGGGAGGCGCGAACTGCTCCATCACCCGCGCCTGCATGGGCGAGGTGTGCGTGCGCAGCAGCACCTCGTCCGTGACGTAGAAGGTGTCGTGCATGTCCGTCGCCGGGTGGTTCGGCGGGAAGTTCAACTTGGAGAAGTTGTACTCCTGCGTTTCCAGCTCCGGCCCGGCGATACGGTTGAAGCCCAGGTCGCGGAAGATCTCGCAGATCTCGTCGATCACCAGCGTTACCGGGTGCACCCCGCCCTTCCAGCGGCCGCGGCCGGGGAGCGACAGGTCGATTCCTGGGCCCGCGTCGGCCGCGGCCGCGAACGAGGCGGCTCGCTCGTCGAGCAGGGCAGACAGCGCCTCCTTGACGCGGTTCGCCTCGGCGCCCACCACGGGGCGCTCCTCGGCCGAAAGCTCGCCCAGCCGGCGAAGGATGCCCGTCAGCCGGCCCTTGCGCCCCAGGTACTCCGTGCGCAGCGCCTCCAGCGGCTCGGCCCCGCCGGCGGCGCCCACGGCTTCCGCGCCCTGGGCCTCCAGCGCGCGAAGCTGCGCGATCAGTTCGTCGGTCACCGTCGTCGTCGGCATGTCCCCGTGTACTCCCGTGTGCCCGCGGGCCCGGCGCCCGCGCGTGGCTCAATCTCCGAAACTTACCCCCGAGCGGCCGTTTGGCTACCCCGGCCCAACGAAAAGCGGCGCCGGAGAGGGTGTCTCCGGCGCCGCTGGTCCCGTCCGAGCGTGCTGCGTCAGGCAGCCAGGCTCGTCTTGGCGGCGTTGGCGATCTGCGTAAACGCGTTGGGATCGCGCACGGCGATGTCGGCCAGCACCTTGCGGTCGATCTCGATGCCGGCCTTGTTCAGGCCGTCCATCAGGCGCGAGTACGAGATCTCGTTCTGGCGGGCAGCCGCGTTGATGCGGATGATCCACAGGCGGCGGAACTCGCGCTTGCGGTTCTTGCGGTCGCGGTAGGCGTACTTGCGCGCGCGCTCGACGGCCTCCTTGGCCGTCTTGTACAGGTTCTTGCGGCGGCCGAAGTAGCCCTTGGCTGCTTCCAGGATCTGGTTCTTGCGGCGCAGGCGCGCCACGTTGGTCTTTACGCGAGGCATGTCCTCATCCTTCCCGGGTTACGAAAAAGTCGTGTAAGCGGATGCGGGCAGGCTCAGGACGCGAGCAGGCGCTTTACGCGCTTCTCGTCGGCCTTGGCCAGCATGGTGGTGCCCCGCAGGTTGCGCTTCCGCTTGGGCGACTTCTTGGTCAGGATGTGGCTGTGGAACGCGCTGCCACGCTTTACGCGGCCCTTGGCCGTCACCTTGAAGCGCTTGGCGGCGCCCCGGTGGCTCTTCATCTTCGGCATCGAGAACTTCCCTTTTCAGGTCCGCCCGGGGGCGGGATGTATTAGCTGGTCGGCTGCGCCGGCCGGGGGGCCGGCGGAGCGGCCGGGGCCGCCTGCTGCGCGGGTGCCCCCGACGAAGCGGGAGCGGCCTGCGGCGGCTTGGCGGTGGGGGCCAGCACCATCACCATGCTGCGACCCTCGAGCATGGGGTGCGACTCCACCTTCGAAAGGTCCTGCAACTGCTGGAACACGCGGTCGAGCACCTGCCGCCCGTACTCGGGGTGGGCCATCTGCCGCCCGCGGAACATCATGGTGAGCTTCACCTTGTGTCCCTCGTCCAGGAACTTCCGGGCGTGGCGCACCTTGAAGTCGAAGTCGTGGTCCTCGATCCCGGGGCGCATCTTGACTTCCTTGATCTGCACGTGGTGCTGCTTCTTGCGCGCCTCGCGCGCCTGACGCTGCTCCTCGTACTTGAACTTGCCGTAGTCCATGATGCGGCAGACCGGCGGCCGGGCCATGGGCGCGACTTCCACCAGGTCCAGCCCCTGATCTTCCGCGATCTCCAGCGCCCGTTCGATCGACAGAATCCCCAGCTGCTCACCTTCTGGGCTGATCACCCGGACGGGGCTGATGCGGATCTGCCGGTTCACACGCGTCTTCTCGTTGATACGCCGCTCTCCGGTATCGAGGACAAACAAAAAGGACGGATCTGAAACTTCAGATCCGTCCACGCGCCAGCGAAGCCGTCCTCCCCGTGTGGGGAGGCGGCCGTCGCTCCGCGTTTTGCGGACCTGGCAGCATCGTGCGCCCAAGGCGCCCGAGCCGAAAGGTGGGGAACCCGCCGGTTCCCACTTTCCTGCAATTTGGTCGGGGAATCTAGCCCCGGGGGTGGGGCGCTGTCAACCGGGGGCTGGCCGCGGCCGTATGGGCAGGGCTTTGGGCCAGGTGGATGGGTGGGCCTCGGCCGTGCTGGGGCGAATGAATTCGCGGCAACAAGGGCCCGAAGTCCGCCTTCGCGGACTGCATCCGCCAGTCCAGCGCGCCACCCCCGCCGAAGCGCGATCGAATTCTCCCCTCTCCGCATGCGCAGCATGCGGGAGGGGCCGGGGGAGTGGCCACCCGAGGCATGCGCCGGCTTGAATCGAAAGGCCTCACCGCCTCGTCAGGATCGTTGCGCTCACGCTGCCCTCGTGACGGGCGACTAAAGTCGCGGCTGGCAAATCACGAAGTCCGCCTTCGCGGACTGCATCCGCCATTCCAGCGCGCCACCCCTGCCGAGGCGCAAGCGAATTCTCCCCTCTCCCGCTTGCGGGAGAGGGGCCGGGGGAGAGGGCAGCCGCGGCATGCGCCGGCCCAAGTCCCAACGCCCCGACAACCGCCAGCCCTCACCCACCGAACC
>NZ_DATBNB010000161.1 GCF_036554565.1 Longimicrobium sp.
GTCGAACATCCAGGCCACGGAGCCCGTGGTGCCCAGGTTGCCGCCGTTGCGCGAGAGCCACTTGCGCAGGTCGGCCACGGTGCGGTTGGCGTTGTCCGTGAGCGTGTCCACCATGATCGCGACGCCGGCGGGGCCGTACGCCTCGTAGGTGATCTCTTCGTAGTTCACGCCCTCGAGCTCGCCCGTGCCCTTCTTGATGGCGCGTTCGATGTTCTCGTTGGGCATGTTCACCGACTTGGCCGTGTCGATGGCCAGGCGCAGCCGCGGATTGCCCGCGGGGTCGCCGCCGCCTTCCTTGGCGGCGACGGTGATTTCACGGATCTTCTTGGTCCACGTGGCGGCGCGCCGGTTGTCGGTGAGCGCCTTCTTGTGCTTGATCTGCTTCCACTTGCTATGCCCGGCCATCGGGCACCTCCGGTCGCTGATGCTCTGTGTGATGATCGTAAGAATGCAGGCCGATCAATATACGCTCTGGGGCACGCCGGTTCAACGCGCGGGCCAGATCCTTGGATCCGTCGCACCTCGGGCAGTTCCGGCGCGCACCGGTTGCGCCACAGGCCGGACCAATTTTTTGCGCCCCCTGTGCATCGCGCCCAGTTCGCTTTTACATTCGATGGGAACTCCAAGGAGAGGTGCCCGATGAGCATTCCTGTCGAGCAATTGCGATTGGAACTGAAGAGCCTTCCCCGCGACGTCCTCGCGGACCTGGTGCATTCGGTCTTCGACGACGTGGGTGGGGAGGCCGACGAGTGGGCCAGCGAAGTGGAGGAAGCCTGGGGTCGTGAAGCGCACCGCAGGTGGGAAGCATACCTGCAGGGCAACGAGGAGATGATTCCGCTGGAGGACGCGATGACCCGCCTCCAGGCGCGCCTCCAACGGTGAACCCAATTCCGCGTCTGCGCGGCAGGACCTAAAGGAAGCCGCTGCCTCCCTGGCGCGGCGAGGGACCTGGATGAAACAAACGGGCCGCCCGCGTGGACGGCCCGTCTTGCTGTGCGATCGGGCTCACGCCCCGTCCGCCTCTACCTCGTCCGCGTAGGAATCGTAGTAGTAGGCGTACTTCTCGTGGCCGCCGATCTTCTGGTCGGGGTCGTTGAGCACGATGCCCACGATGCGCGCACCGACGGCGCGCAGCTGCTCGGCGGCGTGCTGCGCGCTGTGGCGCTCCGTCTGCCCCGCGCGCACCACCATCAGCAGGGCGTCGGACTGGGCGCCCAGGATCTCCGCGTCCGCCGCGGCGAGCACCGGAGGCGTATCGACCACCACCAGGTCGTACACGCCGCTGAGCACGCGCATCAGCCGCCCCATTCCCGGGCCGCCCAGCAGCTCCGACACGTGGGGAACCAGCCGTCCCGCGGCCAGCACGTGAAGCTTGTCGACCTTGGACGGGCGCAGCGCCTCGTCCAGCGGCACCTCGCCCAGCAGCACCTCGGTGAGCCCCGGCGCCCGGGGCAGCCCGTACACGCCGTGAAGGCGCGCGCGGCGCAGGTCGGCGTCGATGACGCACACGCGAAGCCCCTGCTGTGCGAAGGTGGCGGCCAGGTTGGCGGTGACCGTGGTCTTGCCCTCCGACGCGCCGGGGCTGGTGACCAGCAGGGTGCGCATGGGCATGCCGTGCTGCGCGAACATCAGGTGCGTGCGCAGCTTGCGGTACGCCTGCGAGCCCGCCGACTGCACGTCGTTCACCGCGACCAGCTGCTCGGTGCGCTCCGGCTCGCCGCCGCGCCCCAGCAGCTTGGCCTTGCCCAGGCGGGTGGCCGCGCGCGGCGGCTCGCCCAGGCGGGGGATCACCGCCACCACAGGCGCCCGCATGGCGGTCTCCACGTCTTCGCGGCGGCTGATGGCCGTGTTCAGCCGGTCCAGGACGAGCGCGCCGCCACCGCCCAGCATCAGCCCGATCAGGAGGGCGAACAGCAGCCGGCGCTTGGTGCCCGGGCTGATCGGCGTGCCCGGGGCCATGGCCAGGTCCACGACGTCCACCTGCCCCGCCTGCACCGCCTCGTCGATGCGCGCCTCCTGCTGCTCGCGCCGCAGGTCGTCCACCAGCTTCTGCAGCGTCTCCACCTCGCGCGACAGCCTCATCTCGTCGGCCTCGGCCTCGGGAAGCCCCGAGATGGAGGCGGCGTCCTCGGCCATCACCTGGTCCAGCACGGCAATGCGCGCGGCGAGAGCGACGCTGCGGGCCTCGACGGCGCGCATCAGGCGGCCGCGGTAGGTGTTGATGAGGGAATCCAGCTGCTGCACGTCGGGGTTGCTGGCCGCCCGGGACCAGCGGCCGGTGGTCAGCGAGTCGCGGTCGCTCTGGTAGCGCAGCAGCGTGGTGTACAGCGAAACGATCCCCGCGTTGGTCGAAACTTCGGGCGAGGCGGCCAGGGCGGCGACCTGCTCGGTGCTTTCGCGGCCGCTCCCGCTGGCCAGCCCCCGTGCCATCTGGTCGTAGATCTGCTTTTCGCTCAGCAGGTCCTGGCGCTGCAGGCGGAACCCGGCCAGCCCCTCCTCCGTCACCCGGAACTTTTCACGGGGCGAAAAGGCGCGGACGCCGCGCCGGAAGTCGCTGAGCTGGCGCTGGGCCACCAGCAGCAGCGCGTCGGTCTGGCGCAGCTGCTCCTCGACGAACTGGCGCCGCCGCCGCGACATGTTCTGCGCCGAGCGCATGCTGACGTTCTGGAACGCGACGGCGAATGCGTTGGCTGCCTGCTGTGCCAGGACGGGGTCGTCGGCGGTGAACTGGATGTCGATGACGTTGGTGAGCTCGCGCTGCGCCACGTTCATCGTGCCCAGGGTGCCCAGCACGGCTTCCTGGTGGTCGACCACCTGGAACGTGGCCGTGGGCACGCCTGCCGGACGTCCGGCGAAGGTGATGGCAACCGCGCCCAGGTCCACCGGCTGCCCGTACGCCGCCGTGACGGCGCGCCCGCGCATCCGCGCCTCCACGCCATCGGCCCGGAAGGTAAAGGACACGGTGTCGCCGTTGGGCGCGCCGGGTGAAACGTGGATCGTCCGGATGGCCGACCGGGGGAACCCGGGCGACGTGGGCCTCAGCCGCAGCCCCAGCGAATCGACCACCTCGGCGGCGACCGCGCGGCTGCGCAGCAGCTGGATCTGCGACAGGATGGGGTCGGTGTACCAGCCTTGCGCGTCCTGCACCTGCCCGGGGGCGATGTCGCCCGCCATCTCCTCGCGCGCGTTCACCAGGCGCACCGTCGACGCGGCGGCGTAGTGGGGAACCTCACGCTGGAGCTTGTACCACTGGAAGCCCAGGGAAAGGACCACGGCGGCGGCCACCAGCCACGCGTAGCGCCGCAGGGCCGCCACGTACTCGCCCAGCGGAATGCCCTCCTCCACCGCCGAGCCGTAGCGCTCGGGCGTGGGGGTACCGCGCAGCACCGGCGAGGGCTGCGCGGAGGGCATGGGTTCGGGCAGAAGGCGGTTGCCTTGGAATTCAGGCACGGGAAACCGGCTGAAGGGGAGTTACGCGGAACCCTGGCTCAGGTACCACTCTACGGTGCGGCGCAGCCCCTCGTGCATGGGAACGCGCGCGCGGAAGCCGAACAGGCGCAGGGCCCGGCTGGTGTCCAGGGAGCGCCGGGGCTGCCCGTCGGGCTGCGTGGGATCGAACGCCAGGCGCCCCTCGAAGCCCACCAGCCCCGCGATCAGCCCGGCCAGCTCGCGAATGCGTATCTCATTACCAATTCCCACGTTGACGGGTTCCACACCGTCGTAGTGCTCTGCCGCCAGCAGGATGGCGCGCGCCGCGTCGTCCACGTACAGGAACTCGCGCGACGCCTCGCCCGTGCCCCACACCGGGAGCTCCCCGGCCCCATCGCGCCGGGCCTCGGCCATGCGGCGGATGAGCGCGGGGATCACGTGCGAGGTGGCCGGGTCGAAGTTGTCGCGCGGCCCGTACAGGTTGGTGGGCAGGAGGTAGATGCCGTTGAGCCCGTACTGCTCGCGGTACGCCGCCAGCTGCACCAGCAGCGCCTTCTTGGCGATGCCGTAGGGCGCGTTGGTTTCTTCCGGGTACCCCGCCCAGAGGTCTTCTTCGCGGAACGGAACCCGGGTGATCTTCGGATAGGCGCAGACGGTGCCGATCTGCACGAACTTCTCGACCCCGGCAACCCGCGCCTGCTCGATCATCGCCACGCCCATCATGGCGTTGGCGTAGAAGAAGCGGCCGGGCGCGGCGCGGTTGGCGCCGATGCCCCCCACCTCGGCGGCCAGGTGCATCACGAGCTGCGGACGGGCGGCCTCGTACACGCGCTCCACGTCGGCCTGGCGCGTCAGGTCGAACTGAGCCCGGCGGGGAACGAAGGGCTCGGCCCCGCAGGCGCGCAGGCGCTCCACGACGTGCGAGCCCAGGAACCCCGACCCGCCGGTGACCAGGACGCGCCGTCCGCGCCAGAAGCCGGGCGAGGCTTCGAGTTCGGGCAGGGTCGGCGCCGAGGCTGCTTCGCTGGAGGTCATTCGGGCTTGGACGTGGGGATGGCGGGCCCGGGACGGCCCGCGGCTTCGTGGTACAGGGCCAGCGTGTCGCGGGCCATGCGCTGCGCGCTGAACTCGGTGCTCACCCGCTCGCGCGCCGCCCGGCCCAGGCGCGCGCGGAGCGCTGCGTCGTCCAGCAGGCGGGTAAGCGCGGCGGCCAGCGCGGCGGGGTCGCGCGGCGGGACGGTGAGCCCCGTCTGTCCGTCGCGCGACACGAACGGCACGCCGCTGGGGATGCGGGTGTTGACCACCGGCAGCCCGGCGGCCATCGCCTCCAGCTGCACCAGGCCGAAGGCCTCGCTCCGCGCCGTGGCGGGAAGGGCGAACACGTCGGCGGCGGCGTAGTGCGACGCCACGCTGTCGACGCGACCCGCCAGCGTCACGCGGTCCGCGATGCCGTACTCGGCCGCCAGCCGCTCCAGCTCGCCGTGCATGGGCCCGTCGCCGACGATCACCAGGTGCCCGTCGACGCTGTCCATCGCCGTTACAAGGTAGTCGAAACCCTTGTAGTAAACCAGCCTACCGACCGCCAGCACCACCCGTGCGCCATGCCGTTCGCGGAGCGCCGCGACGGTGGCCGGGTCGGGCGTGCCGGCGTCGTCCGGGCGGATGCCGAAGGGGATCACCCGCACGCGGTCCGCGTGGCGTTGCAGCACGGGCGAGCTGGCCGCGTAGTCGGGGGAGCTGGCGATGATGGCGTCCGCGCGGCGCAGGAAGCGGTGCTGCACGGGCCAGAAGAGCGTCCGCAGCACACGCTGGCGGACGATGTCGCTGTGATAGGTGACGACCAGGGGCGCGCGGCTGCCGCTGGCCAGGTACGAAAGCACGCCCGTGGGGTTGGGATGATGGAGGTGCACCACGTCCGCCCCAGACTCGCGGATCGCGGCGGCCATCCCTGGATTCACCGTCGCGGACGAGATCCACAGCGCCGTGCCGATCCGCAGCACGGGAACGCCGTCCACCCTCTCCGACACCGTCCCGCGCCCGTCGTTGGCGACGATCACCCGCAGGTCCACGTCGTTCACCAGCTCACCGCATAGCGTGGCGAGGTGGCTTTCCATCCCGCCGGCATAGGGCGGATAGAACTTCCCGACGTGCACCACCTTCAGCCGCCTGCTCACGCCGCCTCCGCCAGCACGCGGTCGTACACGGCGGCGATCCCCGCGGCGAACCGGTCGACGCGGTACAACCGGGCGCGGAGGAGGGACGCGGCGCGGGCGGCCATCCGTTCGGAAGGGTCGGCCAGCCGGGTGAGCGCGGCGCCCAGGGCGGCGGACCAGGCGGCGACATCGTCGCCGCCCACGTATTCCACCGCCGCACCCCCCACCTCGCGGAACACGCCGAGGGCGCTCGCGAGCACGGGGGCGCCGCAGGCCATCGCCTCCACCAGCGGCAGCCCGAAGCCTTCCCGCTCCGACGTGCTGACGACGAGTGCAGCGCGCCGGTACATGGCGGCCAGCCGCGGCCGGGGCACCCACGGCACTTCCACGATCCGCCGGGCGATGCCCAGTTCCTCCGCCAGATCGCGATGCGCCGGCTCCAGCGGCCCGCCGACGCGGACCACGCGCGCACGGGGATTCGCCGCGAGCACCGGCGCCGCGGCCCGCAGCAGCAGCTCGATGCGCTTGCGTGGAGCGGTGCTTCCGACATGCAGGAGATCGACCGTGTCCGGCGGCGCAGGGCCGAGCAGCGCCGCTGCATCCGCGTCCGCCGCGGGATCGGGATCGGCCCGGAACTCGGGGTGCGCCGCGAGCGGCACGGTCGAGACGCGGTCTGCCGGGACGACATCGTGTTCAAGCAGCTCCGCGCGGACCGCGTCGCTGTCGCAGACCACGTGCGCCGCGCGCTGAAGGCCGCCGAGAACGCGCTTCATCATCGCCCGGAACCACTGCGGCCGCGGATCGCACTCGGGCTGCAGGAGCGAGCGAAAGGCATCCAGGTCGTGGCAGGTGACGATGGTACGCCTGGCCGGGAGCGTGTGGACGAGCTGGGCGTAGCTGTGGTCCACCACGTGGTACAGGTCCCTCCCCCCGCCATGCCGGCGCAACCACCGCGGGTAGGCCACGTGCCGCCCGATCAGGCGGTCGGCGTTGTGCCCCGCGCCCCCCGCCCACCCTCCCAGGAGGCGCGGCATCTGCGGCTGGATGCGCTCCGGCGCGAACCGCGGCGCCTGGCTGAGCAGCGCGTGGACCAGCAGGTCGCCGACCAGGTCCATGCTGGGCCAGTTCTCGGCGCGGTAGTCGTAGACGATTCCGACGCGGATGCTCACCGGGGGCGGCACAGGAGCCAGGCCTGGGAGTTCAGCAGGGGGCCCAGCGCGGGAACGGGGGAGAACCTCGTCCGCTCGATGACGAAGTCGTGCTCGACGCGGGCCGCGAGCGCGCGCCAGTTGAAGCCCTTGTGCCCGTGGTAGCGGTTGGGGGTGCCATCCGCGAAGCGCGATTCGTACACGGGGCGATCGACCGCCGCGCCGGCGATCATGCGGACCAGTTCGCGGGGCGCGTACCGCTCGCGTTCCTGGTAGCCGCTGATGCCGCGCAGCCCCGCCGCCGCGCGCGCGGCCTGCTTCACAAGCAGTGCCGGCCCCGTCTCCACCGGCACGCTGATGATCACCGCCGCGCCAGGCGCCGCCAGCCGTTTCAGCTGCCCGAGCACCCGCTCCACCGTTTCGGACGTGCAGTGCTCCAGCACCTCCATGCAGGTGAGCACGCCGAAGCCGGCTGCGGGTAGGGCGTCGAGCTCGTCTCCCACGTGGACGAACGCCAAACCCGCCAAGGCGCGGAACCGCTCGCGCGCGCCGTCCACGAGCGCCTGGTCGATCTCCGCACCCACAGCGTCGGGAAACAGGTCGTGCACCATCGCCAGGAAGGTCCCGTCCCCGCAGCCGTAGTCCAGCAGCCGCGCGCCGGCGTACGGCTGCACCATCCGCCGCGCCGTCCGGAACCGCCGCTCGTGGCTCCACCCGATGAGCCCCGCGCGCCCGGAAAGCTGCTTCCGCGCGTACTCGCCCGAGGCGATCAGCTCCGCGTTGTCGCCGTTCATCGGCGCGCGCTTTCCGGCGTGGGCGCCACCCGGTGAAAGTAGCCGTCCAGCTGCAGCAGGCGCTCGTCGTGCGGATCCACCAGTCCCGGCTCCAGGTGCACGCACACGTAGCCCAGCGAGTCCAGCCGCCGGTACATCTCCAGGAACGGGAGTTCGCCCTCGTACATCCCCACGGCCGACATCTCCAGCTGGATGGTGTCCACGCGGTCGAGTACCCCACCTGCGCCATCCAGCACGTCGGCCTCGTGGCCCTGCGTGTCGATCTTCAGCCAGACGCGGTCATCCGGCTGAACGTACCGGCCGAAAACCGCATCCAGCCGCTCGATGGTGACCGTTTCCGATCCCACGTATTCGGATTCCGGCGCGGCGGAGAGATGCGCGTCCAGCATGGGGCGCAGGGAGCTGCTCCAGGAGTTTCCTGCCACGTTCAGCACGGCTTTGCCCGGGGCGGAGCCCAAAGCCAGGTTCACCGCCTGCCACGTGGGATCGGTCGCGGCAAGCGAGCTCAGGGCAGCGTACGCCGATGACAGCGGCTCGAACGACACGATCCGGCCCCGATACCCGATGTTTCGGAGCTCCCGGGCGTACTGCCCGGCGTTGGCCCCCACATCGAGCACCACCGTCACGCCGAAGCGCGACAGCAGGTGGGCCCTGCGCGTAAGGTGCGGCGGAATCGGGCGATGCCGAACCACGTCGATCCCCGCACGGTTCAGCAGCGCACGTCCGGAAGCGGCGATCCCCCTCAGCATCGGTATGGTTCGTGGCGGCACATGATGGTCACTCGGGTGGATACTGGACGCGCATCGGCTCCCGGGCCGGTCCAGCATACTCGCGCCGTCACAGGAGAGACCGGAAGAAGTCCAGATGGCGGCGGGCGACTACCGGCAGCGCGAAATGTGCGCCGACGCGGCGGAGTCCGGCCTCGGCAAGCGCGCGGCGATGCGCGGAATCCGCCAGCAGGCGGTCGATCGCGCGCGTCCACGCCACTTCGTCCGCCTCGGGGACGATCATCCCCGCATCGCCGACGACGTGGGGGATCTCGCCGCTGTCGCTGCCGATGACCGCCACGCCGCACGCCGTCGCCTCGATCAGCATCCGCCCGAGTTGCTCCTTCCACCGCGGGGTCGTCT
>NZ_DATBNB010000162.1 GCF_036554565.1 Longimicrobium sp.
CCTCTCGCGGCCGGGATTCGTCTCCGGCCGCTCCGCCCACGCCCTGTCATGGGTGAGATCGAGCACCGGGACGGCGGAGCCCGCCGACAGCTCGGCCACGGTGGCGGCGAGCGGCGGGTGCGTCAGGAGGACGGCCGGGGCGCTGTCCTCGACCATGTCGCGCAGGCGGGCCACCGGATAGCTGGCGTCGAGCGGCACGTAGGCGCCGCCGGACTTGAGGATGCCCAGCAGGCCGACAACCATCTCCACGCTGCGCTCCACGCAGATCCCCACCCGCACGTCCGGACCCACGCCGAGGGCGCGGAGGTGGTGGGCCAGCCGGTTCGCCCGCGCGTTCAGCTCCGCGTACGTCACCCGCTCGCCCTCGAACACCACCGCCACCGATCCCGGCGTGCGCTCGACCTGTGCTTCCACGAGCTCGTGGACGCAGGCCTCGCGCGGGTACGCGGCTTCCGTGGCGTTCCACTCCCGCAGCACCAGGGAGCGCTCTCCCTCGGAAAGCATCGGCAGACGCTCGACGCTCGAGCCGTCGTCCGAGGCAAAAGCCTCCAGCACGCGGCGCAGGTAGCCCAGCCAGCGCTCCACCGTGGCCTGTTCGAAGAGCGAGGTCGCGTACTCCACCTCGCCGGCAATCCGACCGTCCTCCTCCGACAGCGACAGCAGCAGGTCGAACTTGGCCGTGGCGCGCGGCCCGGCGTCCGCGGGGGCCAGCGTGAGTCCCGGCAGCTCCAGGCGGGTGGCGGGCGCGTTCTGCCAGGCGAACATCACCTGGAAGAGCGGGCTGTGGGCCAGGGTCCGCGCCGGCTGCACCAGCTCCACCACCTGCTCGAAGGGGATGTCCTGGTTCTGCTGCGCCTCCAGCGCGCGCGCCTTTACGCGCCCCAGCGCCTCCGCCACGGTGGGCGCGCCGGAAAGGTTCACCCGCACCGGAAGCGTGTTGACGAAGAAGCCGATCAGCCCCTCGACCTCGCTCCGCCCGCGGTTGGCGCTCGGCGTGCCGACCACGACCTCGTCCTGCCCCGACAGCCGGGCGAGCACGGCCGCCCACCCGGCCAACAGCGTCATGTACAGGGTGGCGCCGTGCCGCTGCCCCAGCGCCATCAGCGCGGCGGTCAGCGCCTCGTCCAGCTCCACCTTCAGCGACGCGCCCGCGAAGTCCTGCCGCGCCGGGCGTGGATGGTCGGCCGGAAGCTCCAGCAGCTCGGGCGCGCCCGCGAGCGTTGCGCGCCAGTAGTCCCCCTGCCGCCGCAGGACCTCGCCCTCCACCTGGCGGCGGTGCCACGCGGCATAGTCGGCGTACTGCACCGGCAGCGGCGGAAGCGGATCGGGCTCGCCGCGCGCGAAGGCGGCGTACAATGCGGCGAGCTCGCCGTGCAGCACCCCCAGCGACCAGCCGTCGGAGACGATGTGGTGCATCGTCAGCAGCAGCACGTGGTCGTCCGCCGCCATGCGCACCAGGCGCCCGCGGACCAGCGGCCCGCGCGCCAGGTCGAAGGGCGCGATCGCCTCGCCGGCCGCCAGGCGCCGCAGCTCGTCCTCCGCGTCCGCCGAGGCACGGAGGTCGTGCTCCACCAGCGCGAACGCGCTCTCCTCTACCGGCGCGATGCGCTGCACCGGCTCGCCGTCCACCGCCGCGAAGGTGGTGCGCAGCGCCTCGTGCCGCGCGACGATGCGGTCCAGCGCCCGCGCCAGCGCCCCGCGGTCCAGAGCGCCCCGCAGCCGCAGGTGCAGGGGGACGTTGTAGGTGCCGCCCAGGTTCCCCAGCTGCTCCAGGAACCACAGCCCTCGCTGCGCGAACGAGAGGGGAAGCGGGCCGGAGCGCTCCACCGGCGCGATCGGCGCCGCCTCGGCACGCGCGGCGGTCTCCAGCCCGCGCGCGAAGTCCGCCAGCACGGGCCGCTCGAACAGGTCGCGTGGCGCGGCCTCCACCCCCAGCGCCTGCCGGATGCGCGCGACGACGCGCGCCGCCACGAGCGAGTGTCCGCCCAGTTCGAAGAAGTCGTCCCCGCGGCCCACCCGCCCGGCGCCGAGCACCTCGGCCCAGATCGCGGCCACCGCCTGCTCCGTCCGGCCCACCGGAGCCTCGTACTCCCGGGCCGCGTACGCGCCGGACTCCGGCGCGGGAAGCGCCTTGCGGTCTACCTTGCCGTTCGGGGTGAGCGGATAGGCCTGCATCCACACATACGCCGCCGGCACCATGTGCCCCGGCAGCCGAGTGGCGAGATGCGACTTCAGCGCGGCGGCGGCGACCTGCTCGTCCGCCCGATAGTACGCCACCAGCCGCCGGTCGCCGGCCGCGTCTTCGCGCGCCAGGACGAGGGCGTCGCGCACGGCATGGTGGCCCTGGAGCGCCGCCTCGATCTCGCCCGGCTCGATGCGGAAGCCGCGGACCTTCACCTGGAAGTCGGTGCGCCCCAGGAACTCCAGCGTCCCGTCCGCCCGCCAGCGGCCCAGGTCGCCGGTGCGGTACATCCGCGCGCCACCATCAACCGCGAAAGGATCGGGGACGAAGCGCTCCGCCGTCAGCGCCGGCCGCGCCAGGTAGCCGCGCGCCACGCCGGCCCCGCCGACGTACAGCTCGCCCGCTACGCCCACCGGCGCCGGCGCGCCCCGCGCGTCCAGCACGTAGACCCGCGCGTTGGCGATGGGCCGGCCGATGGCGGGTGCGCGGCCGTCCACGCCGCACACGTGCGAGGTGGAATCGATCGTCGCCTCGGTGGGGCCGTACAGGTTCACCACCTCGCCCGCGCCCGCCGCGCGCGCCTCCTGCACCAGCGCGGCCGAAAGCGGCTCGCCTCCGCAGAAAAGGGTACGGCAGGGGAGCGAGCCGCCCGCCGGAAGGGCGCCGAGCACCGCCTGGAGAAGGGTGGGGACGAACTGTGCGACGGTCACCCCGCCCTCTGCGACGGCACGCCCGATGGCGCCCGGGTCCTTCGCCGCGGCGGAGGAAAGGAGCAGCATCCGGGCGCCGGTGGCCAGCGGCGTCCACAGCTCCCACACCGACGCATCGAACGAGACGGAGGTGCGCTGCAGCACCGTGTCGCCGGCGCCGATGCCGAACGCCGCTGCCTGCCACGCGGTGTGGTTCACCAGGCTTCGGTGCTCCACCATCACGCCCTTGGGCCGCCCCGTGGAGCCGGAGG
>NZ_DATBNB010000163.1 GCF_036554565.1 Longimicrobium sp.
CGAGCGTGTCCTGCGCAAGAAGCGCCACCGCCTGCACGGGTCCCGTCGTGGACATCGCGTAGATCTCGCGCCCGGCGCGGGTCGCGGCGATGCGCATTCTGCTGCTGTCGGCCAGCAGGGTCGCGGCCTCGGCGCCCGTGATGCCCCATGGCAGGGCCTTGGGGATCGGCTGCTGGGCGCGGGCGGGGGCGTGAAGCACGAGGGCGGCCGCAATCAGGGCGGCGAGGCGGATCAGGCGCGTCGTCATTCGCTGATGGTGTGGCTGTGGCATGGGTCGGCGGTGCGGGAATCTCGTCTGGCGGACCGGGCGATGCAAGCTCCCTGCGACTGTAGCAGCGTCGACCCGGCAATCTTACGGCTGTCCGCAGAGCCGGCGGATGGCCCACTCCGACGCGGCAGCGAGCAGCAGCGCGGCGAAGAGGATGGCGGCCAGCGGCAGGCGCGACGTATCCCGTGCGCCCTCCGGCGTAAGGCCCTGGATGATGGGACGCAGCGAGTCCGCGTGCAGCATCCGCCCTCTCGACGCGCCGACGAGAACCGCGAGCCTCGCCCATCCGTCGTCCGCGCCGCCGGTGGACGCGGTTGCGCGCAACGCGGCGGATGGGGTGCGGCCCGCGAAGGCGAGCGTATACAGCCCCGTGTCCGCCGGGACGAACGCCGTGCGCAGCACGCCCGGTCGCGCGGGATCGGCCGAGAGCGCGAGGGTGTCCGTCGTGCGGCCTGGGCGGCTGACGATCAGGGGCGGCGGCGCGGCTTCCGCCATCGCGTAGACGACTACCTCCCGTTGCACCCCGGCCGGGGCGACGGGTTCCGGCACGGAGATCGTCAGCGGATCGCGCGGAGCGGAGGCCAGCCAGTCCACCAGCGCGCGCCAGAACTCGCGGTGCTCGGCGATGCAGCCGGCCTCCATCCGCCACCGCCAGGTTTCCGTCAGCGCCAGCGACGCCGCGCGCCCGCGGCCGAGGGGGCGCAGACCCAACACGCCACCGCCCGGCGACGATGCCGCCATCCAGGCCCCGGGCCGCACGCCACCGAAGAGCACCGCGCCGGAGCGGACGCGATCCGCCGGGAGCGGCGCGAGTTCGGGGGGCAGCGTCCACACGAGCGACGGGCCGTCCACCGCGCGCACGCGGCCGGGATCCCTCACGATTCCGAACGCGCCCGCGCCCGCCGCGCCGCCCACCAGGAGCACGCCGCCGCCCCGTCCCGCCGCCCAGTCAGCCAGCAGCCGCCGCTCGGATTCTCCCGCGGGCGCGGCGGTCAGGACCACGGCCGCGTCCACGCGCGCCAGGCGCTCCGCCGTGACGGCGCCGCCTCCAGCCGCCACGGCTTGGCCGCGGCCCAGGTCGAACGCCGTCTCCACCGTCGCGCCAGATTCTTCCAGGGCGCGAACGACGAACTTGCTTTCCCAGTGCGGAAATCCAGCGCGGACCAGCACGCGGGGCGGACCGGCGGAATCCACCCAGGCTCCGGTCCGGGCCGTCTGCCCGTCGGCATCCACCGTCCACTCCCGCCACCCCGCGCGCGGAGGACGAACGCGGAAAGCGCCCCCCGCGGTGCCGGACGCGTCCACGCGAATGCGCAGGCTGTCCAGCACGCCCGTGTCGTCGCTGATGCGCACCAGCACGCTGTCACCCGGCTGCGCGCGGATGCGGAAACCCACGGCAGCGGCGCGACCCGCCAGCGGCCGTGCGGGTGGCTGCGCCTGCACGACGGCGGCCTCCCTCGGGAGCGCGGCGTAGAGCGGCGCGCGGCGCGAGGCCGCGGCCAGCACCTCCAGTTCCCGCGCGGTCGGCGGCTCCGCGGACGCACGGGCGATGGCGGGAACGGGCGAGCCGACCAGCAGCGAGTCGCGTTGCGCCTCGAGCGCGCGGGCGTTCTCGATCCACACGGGTCCGGCGGGGCCACTGGGCGTGCGCCAGAGCGGCGGGGCGAGGGCAGCGACGAGCAGCAGCAGGACGGCGCCACGAAGCGCCAGCGGCAGCCTCATCGGGTCAGCGCATAGACGACCACGTTCACCCCGAACCGCGTGTTGTCCACCGAGGAGAACCGCTTGTTGCGCGCGTGGTAGTTCCACTCCGACGCATAGTC
>NZ_DATBNB010000164.1 GCF_036554565.1 Longimicrobium sp.
GATCGCAGCGACTGAGGGATCCGCCACACACCACGCGCCCCCTGCTCCAGCGCTGCAGACACACCACTGCTGGCTGTTGTTCGCGCGTAGGGATCAGTGTCGCACGCGCGGAACAGAGACCGGCTCACGCCACCGCAATCCGGCACCTCGCGGAGTGTGTGGCGGATCCCTCGGTCGCTGCGGTCTACGTCGCCGGGGCCCGTTCGGCGTGGCCGCTCCTCGGGATGACAGCGTGCGCCGCACTGGCCGAAGCGCGGTCGAATTCTCCCCTCGCCCGCTTGCGGGAGAGGGGCCGGGGGAGAGGGCAGCCGAGGCATGCGCCGACCCGCTTCGCAATGCCCCGACATCGCGGCCTCTGCAACGATGACCGCTGCCGCGCCCAGGCTTGGAAGTGCCCCAGGCTAGATCCTTCGCCCCGCGAGGGATGTCGTGCGGGCTGGTACGGCGCGCCTGGGGCTCAGGATGACAGGCTGTGCGGCGAGGCAGGTGTGACGCACGACACTGGCTCCCTTCCCCCCGCGCGGTTTGCGGGGGAAGGGCTGGGGATGGGGGGCGGCCGAGGCATGCGCCGGCCCGTTTCGAAACGCCCCGACGTCGCCTCAGCCCAGGTCCAGCTCCATCTCCACCTCCGGCGAGTACAGCGTCGGCGCACGGAAGCGGAAGCCGGCCTTCTGGTACGAGCGCACGGCGGGGCGGTTGTGCGGCTCCACCGAAAGCCACAGGCGCCGCACATCCATCGTGCGGGCCACCTCGGCCGAAAAGCGGTTGACCTGCGTGCCCACCCCGCGGCCGCGCACCCCGTGGTCCAGAAAGATGGCGTACTCGCGTACGTCGTCGTCGCGGGTGGGCATCAGCATGGCGTGGCCGGCCAGCTGCCCCTCGCTTTCGACGACGAGGTGCGTGCCCGTGGGCAGGATGGCGTCCAGCCAGCGCGCCACGCGCGCCGGGCCCTCCGGCGGAAGGCCCTGCGCGGCTCGCTTGGGTTCGAAAGCCTCGTAGAACCGGTCCAGGGCGGGCCGGTCTTCGGGGGTGTAGGCGCGTACCGTGAACACGCGTCCGTCCCGGTCGTGAAAGGTGGCGGGGGAAAGCGCCGGAACCGGGTCCGGCGCGGAGGGATGCAGCGGGGAAACGTCCATCTACCAGCCCAGGCCGTACCCGCGGATCAGCGGAAGGGCCTGCCGGCGCAGCGACTCCAGCGTGCGCCGGTTGGTCGCCTCGATCTCTTCGCGGCGCGGCACCGGCGCGAGGTCCTCGCCGGGGTCGCGCACGCACTCGGGAAGCAGCACCGGGGCCTCGCCCTGCCAGCGGTCCAGCCACTCGCGGGGAACGCGGTTGGGCACCTGCTGCCCGGAAAGGCCGCCCCAGATCAGCGTCCACGCCCGGGGCACCACCTGCCAGACGGCGTACCCGCCCCCGCCCGTCGCCACCACGCGCCCCCCGCACACCGAATCGGCCACCTCGCAAACGATGCGGATGGTCTCTTCGTACAAACGGGTGCTGGCGCGCAGGTGCGTCAGCGGGTCCAGCGAGTGGCCGTCGCAGCCGTTCTGCACCACGATCACGTCGGGGCGGTACGCCTCGATCACCTCCGGCAGCAGCTTCCGGTGGATGTCGAGCCAGGAGCCGTCCTCGGTAAAGGGCTCCAGCGGCAGGTTCAGCGAGTAGCCGTACCCGTCGCCCTCGCCCAGCTCGTCCACGAACCCCGTGCCCGGGTAGAGGTAGCGTCCGGATTCGTGCAGCGAGAGGGTGAGCACCTCGGGGTCGGCGTAGAAGATCCCCTGCACGCCGTCGCCGTGGTGCGCGTCGTAGTCCAGGTACAGCACGCGCGCCTGGTGCTCGCGCCGGATCCACGCGATGGCCACGGCCAGGTCGCTGTACACGCAGAAGCCCGATCCGCGGTCGTGGTGCGCGTGGTGAAGCCCGCCCGCGATGCTGAACGACCGCTTCACCTCGCCCGACATCACCAGCTCCGCCGCGCGCAGGGTGGCGCCGCTGACCAGGGCCGTGATGTCGTGCATTCCCGGGAAGATGGGCGTGTCTTCCGTCCCCAGCCCGTAGCGGCCCGCCCCCTCGGTGCTTCCGCCGGCGCTGAAGCGCTTGACGGCGTCCACGTACTCGCGCGAATGGACGGCCAGCAGTTCCTCGTCGGTCGCCATCCGCGGCGCCACCATCCGGCAGGTGGTGGCGTCCAGCAGCCCCAGCGCCTCGATCAGCGAGATGGAAAGGTCCAGCCGCTTGGGGTTGAACGGGTGGTCGGGGCGAAAGCGGTAGCCGGTGACGGCCGGATCCCACACCAGGGCCGAGGGAACGCTCACGCGCCACCCGCCCGCCGGAGGTCCGTTTCCAGCGACGGCCAGCCCACCTCGAACCCGGCCGACTCCAGCGCCTGGATCACCTCGCGCGGGTCGATGGTGTTCACGTGCAGGATGGCCACGCGGCGGTCGCCGTGCTTGCCGGGAGGCACCAGCATGGAGCAGACGTTCACCTTCAGCTCGTCGCCCACCACGTGCATGGCCCGCGCAAGCTCGCCCGCGCGGTCGGACATGGACACCTCCAGCCGCGACGACGCGCCCGCGGGGCCCAGCAGCTCCACGAAGGCATCCAGCACGTCCGTCTCGGAAAGGATGCCCAGCAGGCGGCCGTGCGCGTCCACCACCGGCAGCGCCCCGATCCGGTGGCGGTGAAGGAGGCGCGCCGCGTCTTCCACCGCGTCCCAGGGCCCGATGGTGATCACCTCGCGCGCCATGATGGCCGACACCGGCGTTTCACTCACCCGCGCCGTGCTCTCCGCATCGCCCGCGGCCAGGGGCGAGGGCATGGCCAGGCGGATGTCGCGGTCGGAAACGATGCCCACCAGCTCGCCGCCTTCCACGACGGGAAGGTGGCGGATGCGGTGCTCGCGGGTGAGCCGCAGGGCCTCCGCGAGCGACTGGCCGGGGGAGACGGCGACGGGGTCGCGCGTCATCCGCTTGCTCACCAGCATTGCTGTCTGTGGCGATGGAAAGAGGCGCGGGCACGGCGGGCCGCCCGGTGGGGCGGCGCGCCCGCGGTTCGGCTAGAGGTCGATCTTCTGCCCCGGGCGGCGCCCGGCGAACCCCGCCCGGGTGCACACCAGCGACACCTGCCCGGTGGTGTCGATCCACACCACGGCGTTCTGGCCGAAGACCAGCCCCAGCTCCACCAGCAGCGGGCGGACGTCGCCGGTCAGCAGGAACCCGGGCTCGTCCCACGAGCCGTCGCCCCCGCCGTGGGCGTGGCTGCGGCGGAAGGGCACGCCCAGCGAGCGCACGTGCTTCAGCAGCTCCTGGTCGGCGGCGCGGTTCGCGTCGGCGTCGTGCTCGATGGACGCCGGGTTGAAGGCGGTGACGATGCCCCCCGGACGCAGCGAGGCATCGGGCAGGGTTCCGTCCAGGCGCACCTCGAGCGTGCCGTTCGGGCCCTCGACGGTCCAGACGGTGCGGCCGTAGGCCTCCAGCAGGTCGGTGTCGCTCAAGATGGCCGGTGCAGTAGACACGTTTCAGTAGCGTTGTTCACGGGCGAGCTCGCCCGAGGCGTCGTAGACGCGGAGTACGTTGGCGCCGCCGTCGTAGTCGGCGTCGATCAGCTGGTACGCGACGGCACCGTCGCGGTAGACCTCGATCATGTCGGCCCGGCCGTCGCCGTTGCGGTCCGTCCACGTGGCCACGGGCCGCGCCCCGCCCACGAAGCGAACCAGGCGCGCGCGTGCGCCGCCGGGACGGACGCTGCTCACGCCGTCGCCCACGGCGCGAACGCCGTCGAGCGCGCCGGTGCCGCGGAACCACGAGGCCAGCGCCCCGCGCCACTGCCCCGCCAGTGAAGACGGGGCCGGCATGTCGGGCATGTCGCTCGAGGGGGGCGACCAGCTGTCCTGCGCCCGCAGGGTAGCGACTGCCACCAGGGTAAGGCCGACCGCCGCGGCGGCGGCCACACCAATCATGCGTCGCATGCGTTACCTCTTTCG
>NZ_DATBNB010000165.1 GCF_036554565.1 Longimicrobium sp.
TTCAACCTGGGCGCGTGGGGCGCGCTCTACGCCGCCACGCCCGAGGTGTATCCCACCACCCTGCGGGCGACGGGCGCCGGGTGGGCGGCGGGGTTCGGGCGGATCGCCTCCATCCTGGCGCCGCTGGCGGTGCCGAAGCTGATGGCGGCGGGCGGCTCGTGGGCCGTCTTCGGCACCTTCGCGGGGTTCTTCGGCGTCGCGATCATCGGCGCGCTCCTGCTCCCCGAGTGGCGCGGCCGCCAGCTGGACGAGGGCACGGGCGCGGCCTGATCGCTACTCTTCGCGGGAGCTGCGCCAGACGCTCAGGCCGTCGACGACCGCAAGCACGACCGCCACAGCGACCAGGAGCACGACGAGGTACCCCGATCCTTCAACCACCCACCGCGGATTTCCAGGCGCCACGGTTACCATCGCCTCGCGGAATATCATCGCGATCAGGATTGCAAACCCGAGCGCCCATGCGTCCGCCACCAACACGGGACGTAGATCCCGAGGTCCGTGCCCCCGCCGCCCGGCGTAGTTCTGACGCCGGTACACGGCGAATTGCGCCATCAGCAGGGCGCCCGTCACCAGACCCCAGACAAGCGCCGACATATGGATGTTCATTCGTGTACCTCTTTGAGAGTAATCGTGTAGGTGCTCACGGCCATCGAAGACCCGAACAGGAGCACTGACACCATCAACACGGCGCCCGAATTGATCGGGCTATTCGTAGGGATCCCTGCAAAGTAGAGAGACGCGCCGATTACGATCAGAATGCACGAACCGCCCGCCACGACGTGCCGCAGATCGTGGGGTGTTCGAATGCCGAGCATCCCGCCCAGCGCGGTCGCCGCCGCGGCGACCCCCACCAGCAGCAGTTCGCCGTGAGCTACCGCTTCGGCCAGTGTCCGTGCCGGCTGGCCCGTCGGCGATGGAAGGCAGCGGATCAGGATCGGCACCAGGGCCACGCAGACGCTGAACAGATAGAAGCGCGCGAGCTCCATCCGCGTACCGGCGGAGATGGGGAAGCTGGGTTTCGTGCTGTCGGCCATGGGGAAACGGTCGCGTGCGTGTGTGCTGTTCGTCCATCCACTTGCGTTCAATATAACGCGGAACGCCGCGAAAGTGTACAAACTAAACACGCCACCTCGCGGATAGCATCCGCGGGTGGCGCTCGAGTTTCGTAGGGCGGGAGGGAAACGCTAGCGGGGGCGCGGGGGCTGGGTGATCAACGCCTCTGCCTGATCCGCCGGCACGGGACGGCTCCACAGGTATCCCTGGCCGTAGGTGGCTCCCATTTCCCGCAGCTGCTGGGCCTGGGCGATCTCGTCCACCCCCTCGGCCGTCGTTTCCAGCCCGAGCGTGTTGGCCAGCGCGATGATGGCGCGCACGATGGACATGTGCTTGTTGCCGAGCGCCATCGCCACGATGAACGAGCGGTCGATCTTCAGGATGTCCAGCGGCAGCTGGTGCAGGTACGAGAGCGACGAGTAGCCCGTGCCGAAGTCGTCCACCTGCAGCTTCACGCCCAGCGCCTTGAGGTCGTGGAGCACCGAGATGGTGTCCTGCGCGTTGCCCATCACCACGCTCTCGGTCACCTCCAGCTTCAGCCCGGCGGCATCTACCCCGCTGCGGTCCAGGACGGCGCGCACCTGGTCTACCAGCGACGGCCGGAACTGCCGCACGGAGAGGTTGATGCCCATGGCGATGGAGTGCGCCGGGTAGCGCGCCTGCCAATCGCGAAGCTGCCCCGCCGCCTGCTCCAGCACCCAGCCGCCGATGGGCAGGATCAGCCCCGTTTCCTCGGCCACGGGAATGAACTCGGCGGGGGGCACAAGGCCCCGCTCGGGGTGCTGCCAGCGCA
>NZ_DATBNB010000166.1 GCF_036554565.1 Longimicrobium sp.
GACGTCCACCAGCGGGTTTACGTGCAGGTTCCCGTCGCCCGCGTGGCCGAAAATGACGGCAGGCAGCGCATGCCGCTGCAGCATGGCTCTCAACAGGCGGATGTAGTCGGGAAGGCGGTCCACCGGCACCACGCCGTCCTCGATGAACTGCATGGACACACGCCCGCCGGCCATCCTGGCGATCAGGGGGCTGGCGGCGTGCCTCACGTGCCAGAACCGCTCCTGCTGGTGAGGGTCCACGGCCACGGACACGCGGTGCGCCACGCCGGCCATCTCCGCGCGCACCCGCTCCAGTGCATCCGCGACGGCCTCCACCGATTCGCCCGCCATCTCCACGAACAGGATCGCCTCCAGTCCTTCGCCAAGCGGGTAGCCGGGGTCCTCGCCCGACTCGCGCACCAGGTCGATGAACGTGCGGTCGATCATCTCGCACGTGGCGGGGCCCAGCTCCAGGATGCGCAGCACGGCCGCGCCCGCCGCTTCAAGATCCGTGAACTCCACCAGCGACAGCCCACGGTGCGCGGCAATGGGCTCCAGCCGGACCGTCGCGCCCACCACCATCCCCAGCGTCCCCTCACTCCCGACGAGCAGGTCCACCGCATCTCCGGTCTGCAGGTACTCGCGCAACGCGTAGCCCGACGAATTCTTGCGCACCCGCGGCCACGTGCGATCGATCCAATCGCGCCGCGGGCCGATCGCCGCGTCCACACGGGCCAGGCGGGTGCGGGTCTGTTCGTCTGCAGCGACGCCGCGCGTCAGCGTGGACCGGGTGCCATCGTCCCAGACGACGTCCACGGACTGCACCCAGCGTCGGGTGGAGCCGTGGCGGACGGTGTGGGCGCCGCCGGAGTTGTTGGCGATCAGACCACCCATCGTGGCGCGTTCGGCGCTGGACGGGTCCACGGGAAAGTGCAGCCCGTGGCGGCTGGCGGCGGCGTTCACCTCGGCCAGGGTCGCACCGGGCTGCACCAGCATCGTGCGCCTTTCGGTATCCACCTCCCCCACCCGCCGGAAGTGCGTCGCCAGGTCCACCACCACCCCCGGCCCGATGTTCCCGCCCGGCATCCCCGTTCCCGCGCCCCGCGGCACCACGGGCACGCGGTGGTCCCACGCCCAGCGCAGCAGGGCCGAGACATCGTCCGCGTCTACCGGCACGGCGATGGCGGCAGGGACGGAGCGCAGGATCCCGGAGTGCTCGGAGAATTCCGTGCGCCGCGCCTCCTCTACGCAGAACTCGCCCCGGAACGCCGGCGGACGGCCGTCGGGGAGAGACACAGCGGGGGCCTCGAACGGATCACGCATCAGGCGATGGGAACAGGTGTGGATGCGCGGCCCGAAAAGCGGCGCGGGCCTCGTTCAGGCTCTCGGTGTTGGCGCCGCCCCGGTAGTCGGGGTCATCGGATTGCGCGCCGTCGTCCTCCCACCCACAGACGCGGCAGATCTCGTATGTGCCGCGCTCCGCTTCCGAGAGCGTATGGAATCCGCAGCAGTGGCAGGGGTAAAGGACGGGATCGACGGGGATGAGGAGCACCTGCCCGGGCGCGAAGAGGGGCGGCCACCACACGCCGGAGTGCGGATGCAGGCACGGGAAGACGAGCGCGACTTCTTCGGGGTCGTCCGCGCGGGGGCGAACGCTCCCGATGGCGTGGATGGGCTCCTGGAAGCGCGCGCCCCGGGGAGGGCCGGTGGCGACGATCATCCCGGGAGCGAGCTGGCCTGAAACGATCGACCCGTGCACGATCACGCATCCACGCTCGGGGATGTAGAACGCGCCGCCGACCGAAAAACGCGCATCGGCCGTCATCCGCCTCGGAAACGAAAAACGCTCCCCGGCTGGGGAGCGTGCATCGGGCCGGCGGAGGGCGCCATCAGGCACAGGCTGGGCACAGGCCCACGACCTCCACGCGGTAGCCACGCACCTGGAACCCCGCTCCGGCATCGATGTGCGGCAGCAGTTCGTGGGGCTCGCCGGGCACGTCGCGCACCTGCCCGCACACCAGGCAGCGGGAGTGGTAGTGGTCGTCGGTGCGCGCGTCGTAGCGGGCGGAGCCGTCGCCGTACGTCAGCTTCACGGCAAGGCTGCAGCTCACCAGGGTTTCCAGCGCCTTGTACACCGTCGCCAGCGAGATGTCGGTGATGTCGCCGCGCACGGCGGTGAACACCTCGTCCGCGGACGGATGGTCCGTGGTGCCTCGCAGGAAGCGGTACACGGCGGCGCGCTGCTCCGTGAAGCGCTGGCCGTTGGCCTCGAGCGCCTCGCGGAGAACCGCGTCCAACTGGTCCGGCGACATGCGTGCGGTGATGGGCATCGTGCTCGGTGCGAAAGGACGAAAGCGAAGAAGGTGAACAGAAGCGCAGCAAGGGCAAGGATTTCGCTCTATCCAAGCTAGGGATGGCGGGAGAT
>NZ_DATBNB010000167.1 GCF_036554565.1 Longimicrobium sp.
CACCCGGAGCGCGACTTCTTCGTGGTGGGGATGAAGAGCTACGGCCGCGCGCCCACCTTCCTGCTGCTGACCGGATACGAGCAGGTGCGCTCGATCGTCTGCGCGCTGACGGGAGACATGGAAGGCGCACGCGACGTGCAGCTGGTGCTCCCGGAAACCGGCGTCTGCTCCACCGACGTGGGCGGCGCCACCTGCTGCGCGGCCGAGGGCGACGAGCCCGCGCCCATCGGTGGGTCGTGCGGCATCTCCGGGGGATGCGCGAGCCCCGCGAAGTCCTCGGGTCCGGGGCTGCCGGTGGTGGCGTGCTGCGGATGAGCACGCACGCGCTCGGTGCGGATGGATCGACCCGCCCCGCCGGGCGCCTGTACTACGGGTGGATCCTGGTCCTGGCGCTCGGCGTGACGGAAATGGTTTCGTACGGCACCCTGTCGTACGCCTTTCCCGTGTTCATCGCGCCGATGCAGGCCGAGTTGGGCTGGTCGGCGACGGCCATCACCGGCGGGTTCTCGCTGGCGCTGCTGGTGGCGGGTGCGGCGGCGGTGCCGGCCGGGCGCTGGGTAGACCGGCACGGCGCGCGCGGGCTGATGGCGTGCGGCTCCGTCGTGGCCGCTGCCGTGCTCCTCGCCTGGTCCGGAGTGGAGCACCTGTGGGAGTTCTACGCGCTTTCCGCCGCGCTTGGCGTGGCGATGGCCGCCGTGCTGTACGAGCCGGCGTTCGCCCTGGTCGCCAACTGGTTCGTGCGGATGCGCGGACGGGCGCTGACGGTCCTTACGTTTCTGGGCGGGTTCGCGAGTGTCGTCTTCGTCCCGCTGGCGACGGAGCTGGTGCGGGTTCACGGGTGGCGGCAGGCGCTGGTGTGGCTGGCGGCCATCCTCGCGGTGCTGACCATCCCGCCGCACGCGCTGCTCCTTCGCCGCCGCCCAGAAGACCACGGGCTGCACCCGGACGGCGCGCGCGAGCCCTCGCCCCGAGCCGCCACCGTGCGCACGTCCTCCAGCGACCTCCGGACCCTCGTGCACGATGCCTCGTTCCCCTGGCTGGCGGCGAGCTTCGGACTTGCGGCGCTCGCGAGCACGTCCGTGTTCGTGCACCTGCTGCCGCTACTGCTGGAGCGCGGGTATTCGCCGGGGTTCGCGGCGAGCGCGCTGGGGGCGGTTGGATTGATGGCGCTCCCCGGCCGGCTGCTCTTTACGCCGCTGGGTGACCGCTGCCCGCGCTCCGTCGTCACAGCGGCGCTCTTCGCCGCACAGGCGCTGGGACTGCTCGCCTTGCTGAGCGGACAGGGCCCCTGGGCGTCGTGGGCGTTCGTCGTTCTATTCGGCGCCGGCTCAGGGGCCATCACCCCAGCCCGCGCGGCGCTCGTCGCTGATGTCTACGGGCGCGAGCGGTACGGCTCGGTCGGCGGGGCGCTGGCGCTGGTGGTGTCCATCGCCCGCGCCTCCGCCCCCGTCGGCGCCAGCCTGGTGGCGGTGGCCGGCGGATACGCGGCGCTGCTGTCGATCCTGGTGATCCTCTCCATCGTAGCCGCCGCGGCGGTGCTCGCGAGCGCGCGGCCGATTCCCATCGCCTCCACCCCGGCGCTGTCATGACGGAGCCCAGCATCCGCCCCGCCCTCCCGGCCGACGCGCCCGCGATCGCCCGGATCTACAACCAGGGGATCCGCGGGCGGCAGGCCACCTTCGAAACGCGCGAGCGCACCCCGGGCGACGTGCTGCCGTGGTTATCGACGGCGGACCGCTACCCCGTGCTGGTGGCGGACTCCGCGGGAGAGGTCATCGGGTGGGTGAGCGCATCGGCGTACCGTGCGCGCGAGTGCTACGCGGGGATCGCGGAGTTCTCGGTGTACGTCGCCGAGCGCGCCCGCGGGCGGCGGATCGGGGACGCGCTGATGTCGGCGTTCGTGCCGGAACTGGAGCGCGCGGGGTTCTGGAAGGTGCTGTCGCGCATCTTCCCCGAGAACACCGCCTCGCTGGCCCTGTGCGAGCGCCACGGCTTCGCGCGCGTGGGCACGTACCGGCGCCACGCGCGCCTGGATGGCCGCTGGCGCGACGTGGTGATCGTGGAACGGCTGCTCGGAGAAGCGCTCGAGGAGTGAGCGGAGGGAGACGGCACACGACAAAACCCGTCCACCTCGAAATCTGTCATCCAGAGGCCCGAGCGCGCGGACTGGCCCGCAGTGCATACTCCGCAGGGCCGTGGGATCCAGCCTGAACCAGCACGAAACCGGGGCGCGGCAGCGACACGAAACCGTGAGACGCGGTCTTGGTCTGGAGCTGAGCCGAAGCCTTCGGGCCTGAACCCCAGCCTGCACGGGCGAATGAATTCGCTGCAACAACCACACGAAGTCCGCCTGCGCGGACTGGCTTGATTTGGTGCGGGGGGGACCGTGTGGCGCGCCCCGCGGCCCCGCGCAGTGAGTGAGGTGCGCGTGGACCTAGCTACCGCGGGGGGCGTCTGCTGTAGCGGTTGATCTCGTCGTGGGAAACAACGTCGACGAGCACAAGATTGGAACCATCGGGGATGGAGATGATCCGGTCACCACGATTCACGTACGCTTCCCAATAGTGCTTATCGGGTTTGACGGAGTGTGCCCGCAGGCTGGGGTGAGACGGATCGTCGAACAACAGTTTCACCCGCGCGAGGACCTGCTTGCGTACGGCGGGTTGAAGCAGTGCCAGAGCAGCCCGATACTGTTTCGTGGCTTCGAGCGTCTTGAACGCCGGCGCAGGCTGACGCACCGGAGGTCACGCGAGCCCATCGAGATAGGCGAGCGCAGCTTCCCGCGAATCGAATTTCTCGACTCGTCCATCCCGTCGGTCCGCTTCTGCCGCTGCGATCCGCGCCTGCATCTCGGGGTGATCGAACCAGTGCCAGTTCGCCGGCTTCCGCGCACGCGGCGGCACCGCCTTCCGAACCGCGCGAAGTAGGCGCACCGCTGCGCTGAACTTCAATCTGGGCATGACCGCGCCTTCTCCTCAGGTGTGCAGTTCGTTA
This sequence comes from Longimicrobium sp., assembly GCF_036554565.1. Lineage (NCBI taxonomy): Bacteria > Pseudomonadati > Gemmatimonadota > Longimicrobiia > Longimicrobiales > Longimicrobiaceae > Longimicrobium > Longimicrobium sp. The sequence goes on from NZ_DATBNB010000167.1 coordinate 2,995, forward strand.
ACCAACAGGGCCTGCACGGCTACAGAACTGTACATCCCTGCCACATCAATGTCAACACTCTAGACGGATGAAGACGAAGTGGGCAGCCGCTCCGCGACGGCGAATGTCCGCGTGTGCGGACTGTGGACGGGAGAGTCCGTCGCCCGACCGCACGCGTGTGGCGGATCCCTCAGTCGCTGCCGATTGCGGTGCGTGGGAGGGTTCGCCGGGGCCGCTTCATCGGGATGACAACGGCAGAGCGGGGGCGCGCCACACGGGCGAAGAGTGCACGGCAACAAGCCAGTCCACGAAGGTGGACTTCGTGTGTTTGTTGCAGCGAATTCATTCGCCCGTGGAGCCCTCCTGGGCACCCCTCCCCGGACCGTCCAGCCGCTCGGCGATGGCCCAGGCCAGCAGCGGAACCATGATCTCGTGGTGCCCCGTGATGGAGAACCCGCGCCCCCCGCCGGAGCGCGTGGGGCGCTCCACCACGTTCACCCGCGGCCGGTAGTGGCGCAGCATGTCCAGGTCGCAGGTCACGAACCCGCGCGGACGCCCCTCGCCCAGGTTGCGCGCCACCGTCAGCGCCTTGAGGAACACCTCCGGCATCACCACCGCCGAGCCGACGTTGATCACCACGCCGCCCTCATCCAGCCCCGCCAGCGAAGCTGCCAGCCGCCGGAAGTCGCGGTGCCCCGTGTCGCCGATGGCCGCCCCGTTCGCCGCGGGGTGCTGGTGGATGATCTCCGCCCCCAGCGCCGGGTGAAGCGTGTACGGCACCCCCAGCCGGTATGACTGCAGGAGCAGCGAAAGCTCCGGATACGCCAGGTCGTCCCGCGCGTCCAGGTCGCGCGCAAGGGCCTCGCCCATCCCCCACCCCTCGCCCATCCCCCGGACGAACGCGCCGTTCATCCCGCGCCCCGTCTCGTCGGCCATCCCGAAGCTGCCATCGGCCAGGCCGGCCTCCACGTCTTCGCTGGTGCCGCCCCAGCGCGCCATCTCGTAATCGTGCACCCCTGCGGAGCCGTTCGACGCGACGTGGGTGATGGCCCCGCGCCGCATCAGGTCGATCAGCACGGGCGCCAGTCCGGTCTTCACCACGTGGCCGCCCAGCATCCACAGCACCGTGCGGCGCCGCTCCACCGCCGCGGCGACGGCGTCGGCCACGGCCAGGAACGACTCGGCCTGCAGCACGCGCGGGAGCGAGGCGACGAACGCGCCGAAGGTGCGCGCCCCCGGATCGGCCGGCGGGGGCGCGGCGAAGTCCTCGGCGAGCACCTTGTTGGGCCGCCCGCCGACGGGAACGGTGGTCACACGCGAAAGGTCCGCCTCGGGAACGTTTCCCGTGGCGGACCCCGCGTCCCGGTCCGGCTGCCGTTCGTCGCTCACGTGCCGGGGCGGAAGGTGCGCAGCAGCATGGTCAGCGACCCCACCACCGGCACCCGGCTGCGGATGAGCACGGGAATGCGGTGCTGGTCGTCGGAGAGGAACACCTCGGCGCGCCCGCCCTCGCCGAACAGCCCGTCTGTCTTGATCACCGGCTGCACCACGATGGTGCGGAAGCGGCCGGCCGGCACCGTGATGGTTTCGCGCCGCAGCACGCGGATCACCACCGGGTTTCCATCCGCCTTGAAGTACCGCTGCAGCGTGTACGTTGCGCCCACCTCCAGCGGCAGCGTTCGCGCGTAGTAGAGGAACGACAGGTCGTCCAGCGGCTGGTTCGTGGGGATGGTGCCCGTGCTCCCGTTCTCGCGACGGTAGGTGCGCGTTTCCGGGAAGAAGTCGTAGGTGCGGTTCCGCCGGTAGCGAACCTCGTGCACGTTCTGGTGAAAGCGGTGCGAGAACAGCCCGTCCGTGTCGATCCAGCTTTCGTAGATGTCGTTCACGCGGGCCAGCGTCACGCGCCCGTTCAGCGTCATGCGCGTGTGGAAGGTCTGCTGGCCGCGCACGTTCACCACCCCCAGCACCGCGAGCGAGCCCTGGCCCACGGACGCGCCCCCCAGCTTCACCTGGTACGTGGCGAGCTCACCGGCGCGGAACGGGGTGCGGTTCTGCGCATCCACCCCGGTCGCGCCCGCCACGACCGCCAGCAGGCCTGCGGCCAGCGGGCGTAGCGAAATCGAAGACAACTTCATCTATCCCTCGCTATCGGAGGCCGGGGCTTCCGCCCCGCCATCCGCTGCATTCTCGGTTTGTCCCGCCGGCTTTCGCCTGCGCCGCGGGCGCCGGGGCCGCTTGCGTGCGCCCCCTTCCGAGGCCGCCTGCTCACCATCCGCCCCGCTGTCCGCACCGCCATCGGCCGCAGCTTCGCCGGAGGCTTCCTCTCCCGCAACACTCGTATCCGAAGCGCCCTCGAGGGCCGCCGATGCGTCGCCGCCCTCCGTCCGCCTGGGCTTGCGCCGCCGCGGCTTCCGCTTCTTCACTACGGGCTCCACCACCTCGGCAGATGCGTCGCTGCCGGACTCCACCGGCGCCGCAACAGTCAACGTCTCAGCGTCATCCGCCGGGACGGCGGCGCGCTCTTCCCTCGGCTGGCGCGTCCGCTCGGGGCGGGTGCGCTTCGGCGGAGAGGCTTCGGCGCCGGACTCGTCCGCGGGGCGGCGCTCGCGGCGCGGACGGGCGGACCGTTCGTCGCGCGCGGGCTGGACGTCACGCTCGGGGCGGCCTTCACTCTCGGGCCGGCGCGAGGCCGGACCTTCACGCCGCGGCGCCGGGCGAGCGGGCGCTTCGGCGGGCACCGGTGCGGGCTCGGCGGCGGCGGGTGCGTCTGCTGTCCGGCGGGGCAGCGTGGAGATGCCCGGCGTGGCGCGGAACAGCGCCCAGGTTTCGCGGAGCGCGTCCCACGGGCGGAAGCGCGTTTCGCGCTCCCGGTGCGCGTAGCGCAGCCTCACCTCCGCCTCTTCGGCGCGGCGGGCGTGGGGCGCCACGCGCACCAGCAGCTCGGCGTTGGCCGCCCAGCCGGACCGTTCCAGCAGCGGCTTGCCATCCACGTCGGAAAGGGCGCGCCGCAGCACCTGCACGCGGTAGCCGCGAAAGCCCGAGAACGGGTCGCGGATTTCGCGCGGCAGGGCGGAGCGCTTCAGCAGCCAGGGCAGCCCGCGCCGCGACCAGCGCATTCCGCGCGTCAGCTCCACGTCCACTGCGGCGACGGTGGAACCCACGATGTCGGCCCCGCCCTCCAGCCGCTTGACCAGCGCGGGAATCTCTTCCGGCGGCTCGGTGAAGTCGGCCTGCAGGAACACGGCGACGTCGCGCTTGGGATGGGTGCTGAGCGCCGCCACCTCGCGGACCAGCGTCTCAAGGGCCGCCGCGTACCCGCGGTTGCGCTCGTGGCGCACGACGGTCAGCGGCAGCACGCGCGTGTACGGCTGCAGCACCTCGGCCGAGGCGTCGGTGGAGCCGTCGTCGACGACGACGATGTGGTAGTCGCGCCCGAACTCGGCCATCACCTGGCGGGTCCGCCACAGCAGGACCCCCACGGTTTGCGCCTCGTTCAGAACAGGGATGCAGATGTAGATCAAGCCTCGTCGTCCTCGTCGTCGTTCCGCGGTCCAACCAGCGATGGACGATACCCTGTCCCGAAGGGCCGGGTTCCCCCCGCGGCGCCCGTTCGCCGGGCTGATGGCCGCCCACACCGTCCGCGAATGAATGCCGGTCCGGGGCGGTGCGCCCCGGACCGGTGCATGGTCCTTCGTCCTTTCGCCCGCTCTCGCGGGCCCCCCTCCCCCGGCCCCTCCCCCGCAAACGGCGCGGGAGAGGGGAGAACTTCGATCGGGGTTCGACAGGCTGCCTCGCATGCCGCGGGAGCCCCCTCCCCCGGCCCCCTTCCCCCGCTGCGCAGGGGAGGGGCAGACCTGAATCGCGCTTCGGCGGACTGTGGCGCACGGGGCGGGAACGCGGGCGAGGAACCGTGCACTTCGGGAGACCCGGCGCATGCCCCTGACGGCCCTCTCTCCCCGGCCCTCTCCCCCGCAAGCGGGGGAAAGGGAGAATTCGATCGCGCCCCGGCCGGCTTGGTGCACCCGACTGCGCGTGCAGTCCGCGAAGGCGGACTTCGGGCCGTTGTTGCCGCGACTTTAGTCGCCCCAGCACGGCCGGGGGCTGGTCTTCTCTCCGTCGACGACCCTACCCCCGCATCCCCGCGCCCGCCAGAACCTCGGCGACGGTCTCGTCCGGCACCGGGTGGCCCCACACGCCCGCAGGACCCACGAACGGGCGGCCCAGGTCCTGGATCAGCGAGTACTCCACGCGGCCGTTGCGCGCCTTCTTGTCTACCCGCGTGAAGTCGATCACCTGCGACGCCTGGAAGTCGATGGGGAGCGAGGTGGGCAGCCCCAGGCGGGTGAGGATGCGCCGCAGGTGCGCGGACGTGCCCGCCGCGGTGATGCCGCTGCGCTCGCCGATGCGCGCCTCCTCCACCATCCCCACCGCCACCGCCTCGCCGTGCAGCAGCGTGTACCCCGACACCGACTCCACCGCGTGCCCGATGGTGTGGCCAAAGTTCAGCAGCTTGCGCGGGCCGCTTTCCTTTTCGTCCTTGGCCACGATCTCGGCCTTGATCTCCACCGAGCGCATGATCAGCCGCGCCAGCGCGTCGGGATCGCCGGCCAGCAGGGGGTCGGCGTTCCGCTCGATCCACTCCAGGTACTCGGCGTCGGCGATGGCGCCGTGCTTCACCGCCTCGGCCATGCCGGCCCGCAGGTGCGCGTCCGGAAGCGTGCTCAGCAGCTCGGGATCCACCACCACGCAGTGCGGCTGGTGAAAGGCGCCCACCAGGTTCTTGCCGGCGGGCGTATCCACCCCCGTCTTGCCGCCCACGGACGCGTCGATCATGGCAAGCAGCGAGGTGGGTACCTGCACCAGCGGCAGCCCGCGCATGTAGGTGGCCGCCACGAACCCGCCCAGGTCGCCCGGCACGCCGCCGCCGAAGGCGATCACCGCCGTGTCGCGGCCGCACCCGGACTCCATCATGGCGTCGCTGACCAGCGACCACGTTTCGCGCGTCTTCTGCGCCTCGCCACAGGTGAAGGCGAACACGTCGGTGCGGTAGCCGGCCGCGTGCAGCATGCGCGACAGGCGCACCGCGTACAGCTCGGCAACGCGGTCGTCGGTGACCACGGCGTAGCGGTGGGCGGGGCAGAAGCGCGACAGCACCGACGCCACGGTGCCGAACAGCCCGGGCCCCACCAGCACCTCGTAGCCGCGCGAGTTCGCTTCGGGAAGTGAAACCTT
>NZ_DATBNB010000168.1 GCF_036554565.1 Longimicrobium sp.
TGCAGGTTCAGCTGGAGGCGTACAACCGGCGCGACCTGGAAGGATTCCTGGCCACGTATTCGCCGGAGATCCGCATCTACCTGCACCCCGATCGCCTTCTGATGTCCGGCCTGGACCAGATGCGCAAGGAGTACGGCGAAGCGTTCGCGGCCAATCCCAACGGCCGGGCCGCCATCACCAGCCGCATGGTGCAGGGCAACTACGTCATCGACCACGAGCATGTGACTGGGCAGGCGGACGGAAGGGAGATCCGCGCCGTGGCCATCTACGAGGTGCGCGACGGAAAGATCCGGAACGTCTGGTTCATCGACTAGTCGGGAGAGGGAGCGGCGGATGCGCTCGATCCTTTCGGCCCACCCGTTCCAGGAGGTCCTGATGCTGCCACGAACCTGCCTGCTTTACCTGCTGCTGCTCGGCTGCGCCCCGGGCCCCCACTCCGCTGCCGGGCGTGCGGCAGAAGTGCGGACGGCGATGGGCGCGGCAACCGGCGTGGCCCACGCCGACAGCGGCACGGGGCCGCGGCAGCACCGGATGATCCCGCTGGGTCCGATGTCGGGGGACGTGCAGATCCTGTACGGCGATCCCGACGTACCCGGCCAGCCCTTCGTCATGCGCATCCGCGAGCTTCCCGGCACCATCGTTCCGCCGCACTCGCATCCCGTCGACGAGCACATCACCATCGTGCAGGGCACGTGGTACTTCGGCATTGGCGCGGCGTTCGACTCCACGGCGCTCCGGGAACTGAAGACCGGTTCGTACGCTTTTGCGCCCAGCGGCACCACGATGTTCGCGACGTCGCCGGAACCGGCCATCGTGCAGGTGCATGGTGTGGGGCCGTTCCACATCCACTGGCGCGACGGCCTGACGACCTTTGACGATGCCGAGGCGGAATCCACGTTCCGCTTCCGGCGTGGCGACGAGGTGGTAGCGCCGCGCGGGCGCGGCCGCATCCGGCACGGCTACGCGTCGGGCACGCTGATCCAGTACGAGATCGAAGGCGCCGACGGCCTGTTCATGGCCCAGGAGCGCGACCTGCGGCGGCCGTGAGGCGCCGACCAGCGATCCGAAAAGCACATGTCGATTTCCCCGGTCGTGGTTCGTCGTGATGGTAGAGGCGGCCGCTGACCCGGTCCATCCCACCGGGCGCCCCCTCCCGAACCCGACACAGGAGGAGCACCGATGCAGACCACGGCCACGATCGATCAGGGACGTCCCGCGGCGGGATTCGCGCGAGCAGCGACGGCTGTACAGCCCGGCAGGGGAATGGTGTGGGCAAGGCGCGCGATCAGCGGTTTCGTGTCCGTCTTCCTGCTCTTCGACGGGGCGGCGCGGCTGGTGCGGTTTGCGCCGTACGTGGAGGGCACGGTGAAGTTCGGGTATCCGGAGCACCTCGCGTCGCCCATCGGCCTGGTGCTGCTCGCGGCGGCGCTGCTGTATGTGATCCCGCGCACGGCCGTGCTCGGCGCCATCCTGCTGACTGGCTACCTGGGCGGCGCCACGGCGTCGCACGTGCGTGTGGAAGACCCGTTCTTTCTCTTCGCGGCGACGTTCGGCGTGCTGGTCTGGGCGGGGCTGTACCTGCGCGAGCCGCGGCTGCGCGCGCTGATTCCGCTGCGGGCCTGAGCTGCCGCGTCGCCGCCGACGCGGAGCGCGGCTGACGATTATCTGGAGACACTGGATGCGCGCTTCGACGCGAATGGCGATCACAGCGCGCACCGTTCTCGGTCTTGGACTGGTCATGGCCTGCGCCGAATCAGCCGCGGCGCAGACCGTGACGGCGTTCAGCATGCGGCTGGACAACGACATCCTGGCGCTCCGCGGCCGCGGAGCGCCTCCCGACTACGACTACACGCACGGGCTGCACATCCGGGCGGAACTGGGCCGCAATCCGGGTCCGCTCGCGGTCCTTCAGGCGTGCGCCGCGGACGGTGATGCGCTCCCGTGCCTGCGCACCCGGCTGCACGCGGGCCAGGAGATCTACACGCCGCGCCGCGACGCGCCCACGCCGCTGGAGGGCGAGCGGCCCTACGCTGCCTGGCTGTACGCCGGCGCGGAGGCCGTGGTCGACGGGCCCGGACGGCAGCGGTCGCTGGTCGTGCAGATGGGGGTCGTGGGCCCGGCGGCGCTGGGCGAGCCGGTGCAGAACGGGGTGCACCGGCTGAACGGTTCCCAGCCGCAGGTGGGTTGGGCGCACCAACTGGGTACCGAGCCGGGGCTGCTGGTGCGGTACCGCGACGAGCGGAAGGTGGAGATGGATC
>NZ_DATBNB010000169.1 GCF_036554565.1 Longimicrobium sp.
CCCGAGCGCCTGAGGTACATGCTGGAGGATTCCGGCGCCACCGTCCTGGTCACGCGCGGTGACCTGGCGGGTGCGGTCCCGGCGGGCTCCATCCCCATCGTCCACCTCGACGGCGATGCGCTGCGGAACGAGAGCGAGGCAGACCTGCCGGGCGGGGCCGGCCTGGGCGACCTGGCGTACGTCATCTACACCTCCGGCAGCACCGGCCGCCCCAAGGGCGTGGCCGTGGAGCACCGGCAGCTCTGCAGCTACCTCTTCGGTCTGCGCGACCGGCTGCAGCTCACGGAAGGCGCCAGCTACGCGACCGTATCCACCCTCTCGGCAGACCTGGGCAACACGGCCGTCTTCTCCGCGCTCGCGTGGGGCGGAACGCTGCACGTGATCAGCGAAGACCGGATCTTCAACGGCGACCTGCTGGGCGAGTACTTCGCGCGGCACCAGGTGGACTGCCTGAAGATCACGCCGTCGCACCTGGCGGCACTGCAGACGGGCGGCGACCCGCGCCGGGTGATGCCGCGCAGGTGGCTGGTGCTGGGCGGGGAAGCGTCTTCCGTACGCTGGGCGAGCGAGCTGGTGGCGATGGCGCCGGAGTGCGCCGTCTTCAACCACTACGGGCCCACCGAGACCACCGTGGGCGCGCTGGCGCACCGCGTGGGGCCTGGTCCCGCGGAGACGGCTTCGGGGACGCTGGTCCTGGGCCGCCCGCTGCCGAACGACCGGGTGTTCGTCGTGGATGCGTCGCTGCGCCCGGTGCCCGTCGGCGTCGCGGGCGAGCTGCTGGTCGGCGGGGCGGGGGTGGCGCGCGGGTACCTGAACCGCCCGGAGCTGACCGCGGCGCGCTTCGTGGACGACCCGTTCGCCCCCGGGCGGCTCTACCGGACCGGCGACCGCGTCCGGTGGATGGTGGACGGAACGCTCGAGTACCTGGGCCGGCCCGGGCTGACGGCGGAGCGGTTCGCAGCCAGCCCGTTCGGCGAGGGCCGCCTGTACCGCACCGGCGACCGGTGCCGCTGGCTGGCGGACGGGACCGTGGAGTTCCTGGGCCGCATGGATCAGCAGGTGAAGATCCGCGGCTTCCGCGTGGAACCGGGCGAGATCGAGGCGGCGCTGCGGCAGGATGCCGGCGTGGCCGAGTGCGCCGTCGTGGCGCGCGCCGAGGCGGGCGAGACGCGGCTGGTGGCGTACGTGGTCGGCGAAGCGCGGGCGGAGGCTCTGCGCGCGCACCTGCGGGGGAGCCTGCCGGACTACATGCTCCCGTCCGCGTTCGTCTTCCTGGACGCGCTGCCGCTGACGCCCAACGGCAAGCTGGACCGCAAGGCGCTGCCTGCGCCGGACCTCGCGTCGTTAGAGGAATGGTACGTAGCGCCGCGCACCCCCGTTGAGGAGGTGCTGGCGGGGATCTGGGCGGAGGTGCTGCGCCTGGAGCGTGTGGGGGCGGAGGAGAACTTCTTCGAGCTGGGCGGGCACTCCCTGCTGGCGACGCGGGTGGTCTCGCGCATCCGCGAGGTGTTCGGGGTGGAGCTGCCGCTGCGGGCGCTGTTCGAAGGTCCCACGGTGGCGGGGGTGGCGCTGCGCGTGGAGGAGATTCGCCGCGCGGAGCTGCCGGTGCTGCCGCCGGTGGTGCCGACCGGGCGCACCGGGGCCATTCCGCTGTCCTACGCGCAGGAGCGGCTCTGGTTCCTGGACCAGCTGGAGCCGGGGAGCGCCACCTACAACATGCCCGCCGCGCTGCGTCTGGCGGGCGCGCTGAACGAGCGGGCGCTGGAGCGCGCCCTGGGCGAGATCGTCCGGCGTCACGAATCACTGCGGACGGTCTTCACGGCGGTGGCCGGCTCGCCTGTGCAGGTGATCGCGCCCTTCGCGGGGTTCACGCTGCCGATTGACGACCTCTCCAGGCTGGCCGAAGCGGATCGCGAGGCGGCGGTCCGGCGGCGCGCCAGTGAGGAGGCGGCACGGCCGTTCGACCTGGCGGCGGGACCGCTCTTCCGGGCGGCGCTGCTGCGGCTGGGCCACGAAGACCACGTGCTGCTGCTCTCGGCGCACCACATCGTCAGCGACGGGTGGAGCACGGGGGTGTTCTTCCGTGAGATGTCGGCGCTGTACGCGGCGTACCGCGACGGGCGCGAGTCGCCGCTCCCGGAGCTGCCGGTGCAGTATGCGGAGTACGCGGTGTGGCAGCGCGAGCAGTTGGCGGGTGAGCTGCTGGATCGGCAGCTGGCGTACTGGAAGCAGCGCTTGGCGGGAGCACCGGAGCTGCTGGAGCTGCCGACCGACCGCCCCCGCCCGCCGGTGCGGACGTACCAGGCCGCGTCGGTTCCGGTGGAGCTCTCCCCCGAGCTGCTGGAGCGGCTGCAGGCGCTGGGGCGGAACGAGGGGACGACGCTGTACATGACGCTGCTGTCGGCCTTCCAGGTGCTGCTCTCGAAGTACGCCGGGGTCGATGACATCGTCGTGGGCAGCCCCATCGCCGGACGTACGCGAGGCGAGGTGGAGACGCTGATCGGCTTCTTCGTCAACACCCTGGTGCTGCGGACCGACCTCTCCGGCGACCCGAGCTTCCGCGAGACCCTGCGGCGGGTGCGGGAAGTGACGCTGAGTGCGTACGAGCACCAGGACGTGCCCTTCGAGAAGCTGGTGGAGGAGCTGCAGCCGGAGCGCAGCTTGAGCCACTCGCCGCTCTTCCAGGTGATGTTCACGCTTCATAACGGCGAGGGCAGGGGAGGCGCTCTCCCAGGGCTGAGCGTCAGCGTAGCCGGTGCGGAGCTCGCGAGCGCCAAGTTCGATCTCTCCCTGACGCTGACGACCACCGGCCAAGCCCTGGGCGGCGCGCTGAGCTACAGCATCGACCTCTTCGAAGCGGGCACCATAGAGCGCATGGTGCGGCACCTGGAGCGGGTGCTGGAGCAGGCCGCCGCCGACGCGGACGTTCAGCTCTCGCAGGTGGACCTGCTCGGGGAGGCGGAGCGCGCGCTCGTGCTGGAGGAGTGGAACCGGACAGCGGCCGAGTATCCGGCGGACCGATGCATCCACGAGATGTTCGAGGCGCACGCGTCGCGCACGCCGGACGCGGTGGCGCTGGTGTGCGAAGACGAATTGCTCACCTTCGGCGCGCTGAACGCGCGGGCCAACCAGCTGGCGCACCACCTCCGCGGGCTGGGCGTGGGCCCGGACACGGTCGTGGCGATGCACTTCGGGCGCGGCGTGGACGCCATCGTCGCGCTGCTGGGGATCCTCAAGGCGGGCGGCGCCTACCTCGCGCTGGACCCCGCCCTTCCGCCCGAGCGGCTGGCGTACATGCTGGCGGATTCCGGCGCCGCCGTCCTGGTGACGCGCGGTCAGCTGGCGGGTGCGGTCGCGGCGGGCTCCATCCCCGTCGTCCATCTGGACGGCGATGCGCTGCGGAACGAGTGCGAGGCAGACCTGCCGGGCGGGGCCGGCCAGGGCGACCTGGCGTACGTCATCTACACCTCGGGCAGCACCGGCCGCCCCAAGGGCGTGGCCGTGGAGCACCGGCAGCTTTCCAGCTACCTGTTAAGCCTGCGCGACCGGCTGGAGCTCGCGGACGGAGCCAGCTACGCGACGGTCTCCACACTCTCGGCAGACCTGGGGAACACAGCCGTCTTCTCCGCGCTCGCGTGGGGCGGAACGCTGCACGTGATCAGCGAAGACCGGATCTTCAACGGGGATTTGCTGGGCGAGTACTTCGCGCGGCACCGGGTGGACTGCCTGAAGATCACGCCGTCGCACCTGGCGGCGCTGCAGTCGGGTGGCGACCCGCGCCGTGTGATGCCGCGCAGGTGGCTGGTGCTGGGCGGCGAAGCGTCCCCCGTGCAGTGGGTGAGCGAGCTGGTGGCGATGGCGCCGGAGTGCGCCGTCTTCAACCACTACGGACCAACCGAGACCACCGTGGGCGCGCTGGCGCACCCCGTGGGCGCCGCGCCCGCGGAGACGGCTTCGGGAACGCTGGTCCTGGGCCGCCCGCTCCCGAACTACCGGGTGTACGTGGTGGATGCGTCGCTGCGCCCGGTGCCCGTCGGCGTCGCGGGCGAGCTGCTGATCGGCGGGGCGGGGGTGGCGCGCGGCTACCTGGGCCGGCCCGGGCTGACGGCGGAGCGGTTCGTCGCCAGCCCGTTCGGCGAGGGCTGCCTGTACCGCACCGGCGACCGGTGCCGCTGGCTGGCGGACGGAACCGTGGAGTTCCTGGGCCGCATGGACCAGCAGGTGAAGATCCGCGGCTTCCGCGTGGAGCCGGGCGAGATTGAGGCGGCGCTGCGGCAGGACGCAGGCGTGGCCGAGTGCGCCGTGGTGGCGCGCGCGGAGGCGGGCGAGACGCGTCTGGTCGCGTACGTGGTGGGCGAAGCGCGGGGGGAGGCGCTACGGGCGCGGCTGCGGCAGAGCCTGCCGGAGTACATGGTGCCGAGCGCGTTCGTCTTCATGGAAGTGCTCCCACTCACGCCCAACGGCAAGCTGGACCGCAAGGCGCTGCCGGCGCCCGAGCTCGCGTCGACGGAGGAACGGTACGTCGCGCCGCGCACCCCCGTTGAGGAGGTGCTGGCGGAGATCTGGGCGGAGCTGCTGCGCCTGGAGCGGGTGGGGGTGACGGAGAACTTCTTCGAGCTGGGCGGGCACTCTCTGCTGGCGACGCGGGTGGTCTCGCGCATCCGCGAGGTGTTCGGGGTGGAGCTGCCGCTGCGGGCGCTGTTCGAGGGTCCGACGGTGGCGGAGGTGGCCGTGCGCGTGGAGGAGATGCGCCGGGCGGAGCTGCCGGTGCTTCCGCCGGTGGTGCCGGTGGAGCGCACGGGCGCGCTGCCGCTGTCCTACGCGCAGGAGCGGCTCTGGTTCCTGGACCAGCTGGAGCCGGGGAGCACCACCTACAACATCCCCGTGGCGTGGCGCCTGGGCGGTGCCCTCGACGAGGCGGCGCTGGAGCGCGCGCTGGGTGAGATCATCCGCAGGCACGAGGCGCTGCGGACGGTCTTCTGCGAAGTGGACGGGTCGCCGGTGCAGGTGATCGCCCCCTTCGCCGGGTTTGTGCTTCCGGCTGAGGACCTGTCCGGGCTGGGCGATGCGGATCGCGAGGCGGCGATCAGGCGGCGCTCCGGGGAGGAGGCCCGGCGGCCGTTCGACCTCTCGGCGGGACCGCTCTTCCGCGCGGCGCTGCTGCGGATGGACGCCGAGGATCACGTGCTCCTGCTCTCCATGCACCACATCGTCAGCGACGG
>NZ_DATBNB010000170.1 GCF_036554565.1 Longimicrobium sp.
CGACGGTTGCAAGGATGCGCTCCACCACCGGCTCGGCCTCTCCGGGCGAGAGCGGCACCTCTTCCACCGCGCGCACGCGGGCCGTGTAGAAGCCGTCCTCGAACCGCACGTCGTCCAGGTGAATGCGGCGGAGGCCCTGCAGGGTGGTCTGGATGGTGCCGCCGGGCAGGTTCAGCCGATCGAGCACGCGGACGGCGGTCGCCACCTTCTCCAGCGAACGGGGCGGGATGTCGTTCCCGTCGTCGAGGGTGCTGGCGATGGCGACGATCAGTTCCGGCTCGGGGTGGGCGTTCAGCGCCTCGACGTTGGGCGCGAAGCCGATCTGCAGTGCCGTGGCGCCCGACGGGTACACCACCGTGCTCCGGATGGGGAGCACGGGAATGCGCTCGCCGGCGAGTTCCGAGGCCTTCCTGACATCCGATGCTGGCATCTAAGCGCTTGTTGGCTAACGGGTTGCGCGTTGCTGGCCGAAAAGGTGGCAGTCGAGCGCGTGCAAGAAGCGGGCAATCCGCCGGGCGTTGGTGCCCAGGTCGCCGCGTCCCTTGCGGGAGGCCGACTCCAGGTCTACGCGGGTGTTTCCGTCAGCGTCCAGCGACACGCGGATACGGACGTCGTCCGTGAACCGCCACAACAGGGTGCGCGATTCAGCGACGATCTCCCCCGCCCGCGGGTCACTCTCGGTGACGGTCCACCGGGCCTGCGCGGTGGCGGTCTCCAGCGCGGCCGTCCAGACGGCGGCGAAGGGAACCGCGTAGGCGCGGCCTCGCAGACGCACGTCGGGATGGTCGGGCCGCGTTGCTGCGCGGTTGTGGGTCAGGGCGGTCCACAGGCTCACGATGGGGTGCGGCCGGGCGCCGCGGGGAAGTACGGGTATGCGTGGTTGAACGGATTCATCGGGCACGTTTTCGGCCACTCACGCGCCGGGCCTGCGTGCGCCGGCGAATGTAACGCGCGCGGGCGGCGCCGGGCAGGTGCCGCGGTATGGATCGTGCCCGAACGGCGGACCGTTCGGGCGAGAGCCAGGTCGGGGTGTGGGCAGGCAGGCCCGGTGCCCGGGCCGGCGCCCCCCATCCCCAGCCCTTCCCCCGCAAACTGCCGCGGGGGAAGGGAGCCAGTCGAGCGCGCGCTGCCTGCGGACGTGCAATCGACTTCTCCTCTCCCGCATGCGGTTTATGGGGGAGAGGCCGGGAGAGGGGGGCGGCCGAGGCATGCGCCAGTGTCAGCCCGAGGCGCACCCGAATTCTCCCCCTCCCCTGCGCAGCGGGGGATGGGGGCCGGGGGGAGGGGGCTCCCGAGGCATGCACCGGAATCCAGCCTCACCCGGAGCGAAGTTCCCGAATCTTGAAGTCCCATCGTTTATCACCACGCGGAGGTTCCCGAGTGAAAGTCGTGATGCCTGTGGCGGGGAAGGGAACCCGCCTGCGCCCCCATACCCATCTCGTCCCCAAGCCCCTGCTGAAAGTGGGCGACAAGCCCGTGCTCAGCTACATCCTCGACGACCTGCGCGAACTTGGGGTGAACGAGGCGGTGCTCATCACCGGGCACCTGAAGGAAAGGGTGCAGGAGTTCATGTCCACCGAGTACCCGGACTTCGACGCCGTGTACACGGAGCAGGTGGAGCAGCGCGGCACCGCCGACGCCATTGCGCTGGCCGAGCCGTTCGTGCGCGAGGAGATGCTGATCATCTTCGTCGACACGCTGTTCGACGCCGACCTGGAGCTGGTAAAGCGACTGCCGGAAGACGTGGCGGGGGTGATCTGGGCGATGGAGGTGGAGGACTATCAGCGCTTCGGCGTGCTGGTGACGGACGAGAACGGCTTCATGCGCGAGATCATCGAGAAGCCCAGCACGCCGGTGAGCAAGCTGGCCAACATCGGCCTGTACTACATCCGCGACTGGAAGCTGCTGTTCGACGGCATCCGCCACGTGATGAATGCCGAGCCGGGTCCCAGCGGCGAGTACTACCTGACGGACGCCTTTCAGTACATGGTCGACAAGGGCGCCAAGCTCAAGGTGGAGCCCGTGCACGGCTGGTACGACGCGGGGAAGCCCGAGACGCTGCTGGAAACCAACCAGCACGTGCTGAGCACCACCCGCGGCCGCACCCCGTCCACCGTTCCCGACGGCGTGACGATCCACGAGCCGGTGCACGTGGCGGACGGGGTGACGCTGGAGGCGAGCGAGATCGGCCCCAACGTGACGCTGGCCGCCGGCGCAACGGTCCGCGGCAGCAAGCTCCGCCACACCATCGTCGGCGAAAAGTCCACGATCGAGAACGCGGACCTCCACGACTCCCTGATCGGCACGAACGTCAAGGTCAGCGGCGTGCGCGGGCAGGTGGACCTGGGGGATCACTCGGTGGTGACGATCGAGGGAAGTGCGGAAGTGCGTTAGTGCGTTAGTGCGGAAGTGCGAAAGTACGGGCCCCTCTCCACGGTGGAGAGGGGCCCTTCTTCATCAAACGGACTAACGCACTCTCGCACTCTCGCACTTTCGCACTTTCGCACTTTCGCACTTTCGCACTTTCGCACTTCCCTTCACGCCCCCGCCGCCACGAGAACGACGAGCAGCCCCCGCTCCACCCCCAGCGCGCCGCCGTCGTTGCTGTACCACTCGTCCAGCGTGTGGATGCCGCCCGAGTCGCCGCCCACGCCCATGGCGATGGAGGGAATGCCCAGCGCCATCGGCACGTTGGCGTCGGTGGACGAGCCCACCAGCTCCGGGGGTGAGCCCAGCGAGCCCGTGATGTCCATCGCGGCGCGGACCCGGGGAGGGCCGGCCGGCGTCTCGCCCGACGGCCGGTCGCCGATCACCGTCACCTTCAAGCGCAGCGGCTCCGTTCCCATCCGCCGCGACCCGTTCTCCTCGTCCACCGCGCGGACCAGTACGCCGCGCACGCTCTCCTCCATCCGCGCCAGCGCATCCGCCACCTCGCTGCGCATGTCCAGCTCCATCCACGCGGACTCGGGGATGGCGTTCACGCTGCTCCCCCCCGCCATGCGCGCCACCGTCAGCGCGGACCGCTGGGGCTCCGGCCGGGCCAGGGTGCCGATCTCCGCCGCCGCCGCGCCCAGCGCCACGATGGGGTTGGCCGCGCCCCGGTCGGACCACGAGTGGCCCCCCGGCCCGGTGACTTCCACCCGCAGCCGCCGCGAGCCGATGGCGCGGTGGACGATCCTGCGCATCCCCGAGCCGTCCAGCGCCACGAATGCCGCCGCCTGGCGCAGCGGCGAATTCTCGCGGAAGAGGTGCTTCACGCCGCGCAGGTCGCCGATGCCTTCTTCGCCCACGGTGGCCGCAAAGACCACGGGACGCTGCGCCGCGGGGCCGGATTCCGCCAGCACGCGGGCGATGGCCAGCATCCCCGCCAGCCCGCGGCAGTTGTCGGTGATCCCCGGCGCGTAGATCCGCTTTCCCTCGTGCCGGGGCGTGACCTCCGTGCCCGCGGGGAACACCGTGTCCAGGTGTGCCGCCACCACGACGGGGGCGCCGTCCGCGCCATCCGCCGCCCAGGTGCCCACCACGTTCCCCGCCTCGTCGGCGCGCACGTCGGCCAAGCCGATGGCGCGGAACCGCTCCAGCACCCACGCGCCCCGCTCCGCCTCGCCGAGGGGCGGGGCGGGGATGGACACCAGCCGCAGCTGCTCGCCAAGGGTATCGGCGTCGGCGTGGTGAACGCGCGCGCGCAGCGGAAAGAGCACAGAGTGGCGGGTAAGGTCGCGCAGAAAAAACCGTCCAGGTGTGGGGAGCGTGAGAGCGCGGATTCTGCCGTACACGCCGCCCGCTGTCAAACCGCGGGCCGTCCAC
>NZ_DATBNB010000171.1 GCF_036554565.1 Longimicrobium sp.
CCCGTCCGAAGTGCTCCACCGCACCCACCGCGCGGTGATCGACGAGCTGGAAAACACCGAGATGTACCTGACGCTGGTGTACGCGGTCATCGATCCCGCGGCCGGCACGCTCACCTACTCCAACGCGGGCCACGGCCACGCCTTCCGCATCCCGGCCAGCGGCGAGGCGCAGCGGCTGGCCGCTACCGACCCGCCGTTCGGCATCGTCGACCGCGACACCTACGCCGAGACCACGGTGGATTGGGTGAGCGGCGAAGACCTTCTCTTTCTCTTCACCGACGGCCTTTCCGACGCGCTGGATGCGGGCGAAATCGAGGGCGAGCGGGTGCTGCTGGAGGTGGCGACCGACATGCGCCGCGAGGCCCCCGAGCAGATCTGCGCGCGCCTGTTCGACCGCGCGGGCGAGGCCACGCACGTTCCGCCCGACGACCGCACCGCCGTCGTCGTGCGCTTCTGAGCGCCATGCCGCGCGATCCTTCGGCCCCCCACCGCGCCAAGCGGTCGCTGGGGCAGAACTTCCTGGTCGATCCCAATATCCAGCGAAAGATCGTCGACGCCCTTCGACCGTCGCCGGACGACGAGGTGATGGAGATCGGGCCGGGGCGGATGGCGCTCACACAGCACCTGGCGGGTCGCGTGGGCCGGCTGGTGCTGGTGGAGCTGGACAACGCGCTCGCTGCGCGGCTGCAGGAGCGCTTCGCCGGCGACCCGTCGGTGGAGATCGTGCACGAGGACGTGCTGCAGGTGCCGCTGGAGCGCATCTCGGCCGATCCCGCGCGGCTGAAGGTGATCGGGAACATCCCGTACAACATCACCACGCCCATCATCTTCGGGCTGCTGGAGCGGCGGCCGCGGCCGGCCGAGATCGTGGTGATGATCCAACGAGAGGTGGCGGACCGCATCCTGGCGCCGCCGGGGGGCAAGACGTACGGGGCGCTGGCGGTAGGCGTTCGCGCCGTGGCGAAGGTGGAGCGCGTGCTGAACGTCAGCCGCGAGGCCTTCCGTCCTGCGCCCGACGTGATGTCGACGGTCATCCGCATCGTTCCGCTGAACCCGCCGCCGCTGACGGAGGACGACGAGGCCGCGCTGCGGGTGCTCACCCGGGCCGCGTTCGGGCAGCGGCGCAAGCAGTTCCAGCGCATCCTCCGCGACGCGTACGGGCTGTCTCCCGAGCAGGTGCAGGCGCTGGAGGGGGACACGGGGATGGACCTGACCGCGCGTCCCGAGTCGTTCGCCCCCGAGCGCTTCATCGAGCTCGCCCGCGCGCTGCGGTCAGCCGGTCACGTATCGAAGTCTGCGCCCGGTGTCGATCCCGAGTGACTGTCGGAGCACGAAACGCGAAGGGCGCCTCGAGGGAGGCGCCCTTCGTCTACATGGCCAGACGTTACGCCGCGTCCGTCTGCGCCGTTTCATGCTGGAGTGCACTCCGGCGGAACGGCGTCGAGATGATGACTCGGCCTCGCTGGCGCTCGACCTCGGTCAATTCCCGGAGGTGTTCGCAATAGGCGTGCAGATCGTTGTTGAACCCCGCCATGATCTCTCGCCTGGCGCGGTGCACCTCCTCCACGATCGGATCCTCGTGCATGGTTCACCTCTCCATCATGGACGCCGGCGTGGTGAGCAGCGGAGCCGTGTAGCCCAGATCACCACAAAATCTCTGGAAGCGCGGAACCAGCCTGGGATTCGCGATGTGCTTGCGATCCCACGTAAGTACATAGGCTACTCCGTACACCGAGGCAACGGCGACGTGCAGGGCGTCGGAGCGCGCGTGCGACGGAAGCGGTACCTGGCGCAAGAGCACCTCGGCGAGCACCTCTACCTCGCCAGTCACCTGTAGAAGCGGCACACCGTCAAGGTAGCTCCGCCTCCTCCTTGCGAACTCCGCATCGCCCAGCGCCGCTTCGTCGAGAACCGTCGGCGAGGCCAGCAGGATATGTTCCCCGCGGCGAGTGTCCCACCACTCGCGCGTGATCTGCTGGTTGCGTGCCGTGATCGGGTCGCGGCTGGGGAGCGCGGCCAGGTAGCTGATCACGCTCGTTTCCAAGTATAGCGTCGGCTTGTCCATTTGCAAAGCATAACCGTTCACTCCGCGCGGCGGGAGGTGGGGCAGAAAATCCGTCGCGCCTGTGGCTCATTCGGCGCGCGCGTTGACGCTTGGCAGACTCGCGCCTATCTTGTGAACGATTTCACAAGCTGGGCGTCCGGAAGGATCGGCGCCTGCCGTCGCGGGCTGCATCACGCGCATGAAGAAGATTTCTGAGTCGGCCGTGCGCCGGCTTTCGCTGTACCTTCGCCTGCTGCAGGAAGCCGATGCAGCGGGCGCCGAAACCATCTCCAGCGGCCAGCTGGCCGAGCGGGGCGGCACCACGAGCGCGCAGGTGCGCAAGGACCTGTCGCTGTTCGGCTCGTTCGGCAAGCGGGGGCTGGGATATTCGGTGCAGGAGCTGCTGGGCCGCATCCGCGAGATCCTGGGGCTGCAGAAGACCTGGCGCGTGGCCCTGGTGGGCGCGGGCAAGCTGGGCTCCGCCCTCTTCTCGTACCGCGACTTCGAGGCGCGCGGCTTTCACATCCGCGCCGTCTTCGATTCCGATCCGCGCAAGGTGGGCACCGCCTGGGGCGGGCTGACGGTGCGCGCCGACGAGGAGATGGAGCGCACGCTCGCCGCCGAGCAGGCGGATATGGCCATCCTTGCCGTGCCAGCAGACGCGGCGCAGCAGGTGGCCGACCGCATCGTGGCGGCGGGGGTGCGCGGCATCCTGAACTTCGCCCCGGTGCGCCTAAAGGTGGCGCGCGGCGTGGTGCTGAAGAACGTGGATGTGACGCTGGAGCTGGAAGGCCTCTCGTTCGGCCTCAACCCCCGCTGATCTGCCTGCCCACCCGTCCCGATTGCGCCTGCCTGAATGCGTGGTGCGTTGCCCGCACTCAGCCGCCCGGCTATACTCCGCGGTCCTTTGGCCGCCCAAACCTCTGCAACGCCTACGGTACGCGTCACGTCGGTCTCGGTGCGCTCATCTTGTAATCTGCGGCACATGCGCGAACCGACGGACAGGGCGGGATACCGGATCGTGGACGCGACCGACTTCTCCACCGGCAAGGCGCTGGTGCGCGAGGGCGACAAGGCCGTGATCGCCTTCGAAGGCTCCGAGCTGGTCCGCGGCGGCGGCGGCGGCCGGTGCATGACCATGCCTGTTTGCCGGGACGACATCTGGTGATCGACATCGCAATTCCGCTGGACGGCGTTCGCCTGGAGCGCGACGGCTCGCTGACGCAGCGCGCCCTGCGCGTGCTGGCCTCCGAGCCCCTCTCCAGCGCCGACGTGGCGCAGCGTGTCCTGGGCATCACCGGCGGCGCGGGCGCGGCGGCCGCGGCCGTGTTCGCCCTGTTGGGCGCCGATCCGCGCTTTCGCGTTTCCGCGCAGGGCGTGTGGTCCCTCGCCGCGTCGGAGCCGCCGGCGGCGCCGGCCCGACGGCTGCGCGACGAGGCGTTCGTGGTGGTGGACGTGGAAACCACCGGCGGCTCGCCCAAGCAGGGGCACCGGGTGACCGAGGTGGCCGCGGTGCGCGTGACGGGCGGGCAGATCCGCGACACCTTCTGCACGCTCGTGAACCCCGAGCGGCCCATCCCGGGAATGATCTCCTCGCTGACGGGCATCACCAACGCCATGGTGGCCGGCCAGCCGCGGTTCGCCCAAGTGGCGCCGGAGGTGTCGCGGGCGCTGGACGGGTGCGTGTTCGTGGCCCACAACGCCGCGTTCGACTGGCGCTTCATCTGCCACGAGCTGAGCATGTGCACGGGGATGACGCTCTCCGGCCGCCAGCTGTGCACCGTGCGGCTGGCGCGGAAGCTTCTTCCGCAGCTGCCGTCGCGCTCGCTGGATGGGCTGGCCCTGTTCTTCGGGCTGGAGATCGAGTCGCGCCACCGCGCGCTGGACGACGCCCTGGCCACGGCGCGCGTGCTGATCCACTTCATCGACATGCTGGATGAGCAGGGGGTGGCGGATTGGGACGGGCTGCAGGCGGTGCTGGGCAAGCGCAAGCCGCGCGCGCCGCGGAAGAAGAAGAGGATGCCGCAGTCGATGGAGGTGGCGTGACGCAGGTTCCTGATCGGTCGACGGCGCTGCCATTGGTGCAGAGCCGCAAGCTGGGTGCGTTCACCCTGCACGCCATCGAGAGCGGCCTGCAGCGGCTGGACGGCGGCGCCATGTTCGGCGTGGTGCCCAAGCCCCTGTGGGAACGGCGCATCCCCGCGGACGAGCGCAACCGCATTCCGCTGGGCCTGCGCTGCCTTCTCGTCGAAACGCCGGACGAACTGGTCCTGATCGAGACGGGGCTCGGCAACAAGGAAAACGAGAAATTCCGCGACATCTACGGTGTCGACAACGCGGCATCCGACCCGGCGCACCCGGACCGGCTGCACGAGGCGCTCGCGTCGCTGGGCTTCGCCGCGGACGACGTCGGCGTCGTCATCGACACGCACCTGCACTTCGACCACGCGGGAGGGAACACCTTCCGCGACGCGGAGGGGCAGGTGCGCGTCTCGTTCCCCCGCGCCCGCTATCACGTGCAGCGTGGCGAGTGGGAGTGGGCCCACCAGGCGAACGAGCGCACGTCGGCCAGCTACCTGCCCGACAACTACGAGCCGGTGATGGCGGCGGGGCTGTTGCACCTGGTGGACGGAAACGTGCAGATCGCGCCCGGCCTTTCGGTGTACCGTACGCCGGGGCACTGCCCGCACCACCAGTCGGTGCTCATCCAGTCGGAGGGGGAAACGGCTTGCTTCCTGGCGGACGTGATCCCCACCTTCGCGCACCTGCCGCTGCCCTGGATCATGGGCTACGACGTGGAGCCGCTGGTGACGCTGGAAAGCAAGCGCGCCCTGCTGGCGCGCGCGGTGGACGAGCGGTGGCTGCTGGTGTCGACGCACGATCCGTTCGTACCGTGGGGCCATCCGGTGGCGGAGGGGAAGGGCGTTCGGCTGGAGGAGTAGGAAGCGTAGTGCGTGAGTGCGGAACCCAGGCAGGTCCATCATCAAACGCTCGAGGGACGAAATGATCGATATCGCACGTGATCCCCGTACCACCCCCGTGATCGTCAGCGCAGTGCGCACGCCCATCGGCAAGTTCCTGGGCGCCCTGTCGTCGCTGTCCGCGCCCGAGCTCGGCGCCATCGCCCTGCGCGAAGCCGTGGCGCGGTCGGGGATCGACGCGCAGGACATCGCCGAGGTCATCATGGGGAACGTGGTGCAGGGCGGGGTGGGGCAGGCGCCCGCCCGACAGGCCGCCATCAAGGCCGGCCTGCCGGACCAGGTCTCCGCGCTCACCATCAACAAGGTGTGCGGCTCCGGCCTCAAGGCGGTGATGCTGGCGGCGCAGTCCATCCGCGCGGGTGACAGCCAGGTGATCCTGGCGGGCGGGCAGGAGTCCATGAGCAACGCCCCGTTCTACGTCTACGGGATGCGCAACGGCGTGAAGTTCGGCGACCAGACGATGGTGGACGGGCTGGTGCGCGACGGCCTGTGGTGCTCGTTCTGCGAGGTGCACATGGGCGGGCACGCCGAGTACACCGCCAAGAAGGCATCCATCAGCCGCCAGATGGCGGACGAGTTCTCGGTGCAGTCGCACCAGAAGGCCGTGGCGGCGCAGCAGGCCGGCAAGTTCAAGGAAGAGATCGTCCCGGTGGAGATCGCCGGCCGCAAGGGCACCACCGTGGTCGACGCCGACGAGGGCCCGCGCGCCGACAGCTCGGTCGATTCGCTCGGCAAGCTGAAGCCGGCCTTCCGCGAGCACGCCCCCAAGGACGTGACTGACCCCGTCGTTACCGCCGGCAACGCCTCGTCCATGAACGACGGCGCGTCCGCGGTGGTGGTGGTCAGCGAGGAGTACGCGCGCGCCCACGGGCTGACCATCCTGGCCCGCATCGCCGCGTATTCCACCGGTGCGGTGGAGCCCAAGGAGCTCTTCTTCGCGCCGATCGAGGCCGTGAAGAAGCTGATGAAGAAGCAGGGAAGCCAGATCAGCGACTACGACCTGATCGAGGCAAACGAGGCGTTCGCCGTGCAGGCGCTGGCGGATGGCGCCGGCCTGGGCTGGGACTGGGACCGCGTGAACGTGAACGGCGGCGCGGTGGCGCTGGGCCACCCCATCGGCGCGTCGGGTGCGCGCGTGCTGACGACGCTGCTGCACGCCATGCAGGACCGCGACGTCTCCACCGGCCTGGCCACGCTCTGCCTGGGCGGCGGCGACGCCGTGGCGCTCTCCGTCGAGCGCGTCTGATCTCCGTCCTCGCCTCCAGCCCATCGCTGGAGGCGAGATGTTTTCGAAGCCGGGCGATTACGGAATTCGAAGCGAGCACGACCCCACGGACCGCACGATCGCGTGTAGTCCACGAAGGTGGACTTCGTGTGGTCGTTGCTGCGAATTCATTCGCCCCAGCAGGCCACGAACCACGCACCACACCTGAGCCGACACGCATGAGCACCAATCGCTACACCCTGACCCAGCCGGCCGCCGCCGGGCTCGTTCCCTCCCGCACCGCGCGCCGGGTGATCGGCGTCGTGGCGCTTGCCGCGGCTACGGCGGTCGGCGCCCGCATCTCGGTGCTGATCCCGGGAACGCCGGTGCCCTTCACCTTCCAGCCGCTGTTCGTGATCCTCGCCGGCGTGCTGCTGGGCTCG
>NZ_DATBNB010000172.1 GCF_036554565.1 Longimicrobium sp.
TGCTGGCGCCCGGCCGCGTCATCCGCCCCGAGGACAGTCCCCCCGAGGTGCGCCACGGCCGGCGCGAAACGCTGCTCCCCGTCGCGCTCGCACGGCAGAACGGGCCCCGCGACGACGGCGGGCGGTCCACCGGCGCGCCGCCGCCGGAGCTGGAGTTCATCCTGCGCGCGCTGTACGACCTGCGCGTGGACA
This sequence comes from Longimicrobium sp., assembly GCF_036554565.1. Taxonomy (NCBI): domain Bacteria; kingdom Pseudomonadati; phylum Gemmatimonadota; class Longimicrobiia; order Longimicrobiales; family Longimicrobiaceae; genus Longimicrobium; species Longimicrobium sp. The sequence continues at coordinate 193 of NZ_DATBNB010000172.1, forward strand.
TGGAAGACCTGCGGCGCGAGTTCGAGGTCTACCGCGCCCGCCAGCGCGACCCGATGGCCATTCCCGCCGCACCCAACGCGTACGGCGCCTATCAGCCCATCGCGCTCGGCCCCCCGCCGATGGTGGACCTCGCGCCCGAGCCGGAGCCCGCGCGCGAGGAGGGGACAGTGGTGTTCCGCCCGGGCAAGACGATGAGCGACCTGGAGCACGAGGCCATCAACGCCGCGCTCCTCCACAGCCGCGGCAACCGCCGCAAGGCCGCGGAAATGCTGGGCATCGGCGAGCGGACACTGTACCGCAAGCTCAAGGAGTACGGCATCGAAACGTGATCCGCGCGGCCATCCTCGCTGCCCTGATCGCGATCCCGGCGTGCGCGCCGCAGGCCACGCGACCGGCGCCCCACGTCGAGTTCGTCGTTCGCGGCACGGTCGTGGACGCAGCGACGGGAGCCGCTCTCCCGGGCAGCCACGTGATGATCGAGGGGACGGAGGTGAAGGCCCCCACCACTGCCACCGGCGATTTCGAGTTGCGCGGTCGCGGTACCCGCGGGCGGTACCGGCTTCTCGTCAGCCGTATCGGCTACGAATCAGAGCGCCCCGGGTTTCGCATGGGCCGCTCGGAGACGGTGGTGGTAGACACTGTGAGGATGCGTGCCGTGTCCATCCGCGGCCACTTCTGATGCTCCTCGTGAACGGCCGACGTTCGCCGCCGCCGGGCCCTGGCCCGGCGGTTCGCTTTTTGTGGGAGCACCGCGGGGGGGGACTCGCGGGAGAGACGGACACCGACCACGAGCCGGATGACGAAGATAGACGGAACGCTGGACCTGTTCGCCATCACCGCGCCGGGGCTGGAGCCGCTGGCCGCGGCAGAGCTGCGGGCGATGGGGATCGGCGGGGTGGTGGAGCCCGGGGGCGTGTCGTGGTCCGGACCGGCCGCGCAGATGTACGAAGCCAACCTCCGGCTGCGGACGGCGAGCCGCGTCGTCGTCCGCGCCGCCAGCTTTAGCGCGCGCACCTTCTTCGAGCTGGAGCGGCACGCGCGCAAGGTGCCGTGGGACCGCTGGGTGAACCGCGGCGGGGCGGTGCGGCTGCGGGTGACGAGCAAGAAGAGCAAGCTGTACCACGAGGGCGCCATCGCCGAGCGCCTGCTGGACGCGATCACCCGCGCCGTCGGTCCGGTGGCGGGCGGCGCGCTGGGCAAGGACGAGGATGATGCGGATCAGCCCGAGGCGGCGGATGCGCAGCTGTTCATCGTCCGCTTCGTGCGCGACGAGTGCGTGATCAGCGCCGATTCCTCGGGCGCGCTACTTCACTTTCGCGGATACCGCCAGGCACTCGCCAAGGCGCCGCTGCGCGAGACGCTGGCCGCGGCCATGCTGCTGGGGAGCCGCTGGAACCCCGGCGCGCCGCTGCTCGATCCCATGTGCGGATCGGGGACCATCGTCATCGAGGGCGCACTCATCGCCCGGGGCATCGCGCCGGGCCTGGCGAACGCCGACGGGCAGCCGCGCCGGTTCGCGTTCACGTCGTGGCCGGAATTCGATCGAGCCGCGTGGGAGTCCATCGTGGACCGTGCGCGGGGGGAGATCCGGCCGTCTGCGGGCATTCCCATCCTTGGATCGGACCGGGACGAGGGTGCCATCCAGGCCGCAGCCGCGAACGCCGCACGGGCGGGGGTGATGGATGATCTGGAATTGAGCGCGCGCCCGCTGTCCGCGATCGAGCCGCCGGAGGGGCCGGGGTGGGTCATCAGCAACCCACCCTACGGCATTCGCGTCGGGGAGCGCGATCCGCTGCGCAACCTGTACTCGGCGCTGGGGCGCACGCTGCGGGAGCGGTGCCCCGGGTGGACGCTGGCGCTGCTCTCGGCCGATCGCATGCTGGAGGGGCACACGGGCGTGCCCTTCGACGACGCCTTCCGCACGAGCAACGGGGGGA
>NZ_DATBNB010000173.1 GCF_036554565.1 Longimicrobium sp.
TATGGCCGGTGGCTATGGCGCGGGGGATCCACCCGATCCCATCCCGAACTCGGAAGTGAAAACCCGCTGCGCGGATGGTACTGCCGGGGCCACCCGGTGGGAGAGTACGGCGCCGCCGGCCTATTATTCCGAACGCCCGCTCCGAGCATCTCGCTCGAGGCGGGCGTTTGGCGTTTCTACCCATCCGAAGAGTAACGGGTCTCACGCGGAGGCGCGTAGAACGCGGAGAAGAGCGGAGGGAGCGCTCCTGCAGTTCTCCGCGACCTCCGCGCCTCCGCGTGATCCAATGCTGTAGGGTTTTGCCCTACATGAAGGCACGGGCCAGTGCGGGGGATTCGTACGTGGGAAGACCGTAAATCGGTATTGTGCCGGGGCTTGCGGGCGGGTATCTTCCGGCTCGCTCAGGGAACGAGCCTGTGCGACCGACTTCGACACCTTTAGGAGAGAGTTGATCACGATGACTCGCGATCTGATGAAGCTTCCGGCGATTGCCCTTCTCGCGCTGGCGGCCGCGTGCGGCGGCGGCGACGAGCAGGCTGCTTCCACCGACACGGCGGCGCAGGGCACCGAGACCGCGGCGGCCCCCGCTCCGGCCACCGATGCCTCCGCTCCGGCGCCGGCGCCCGCGACGGGCTCGGGCACCGTGCACGACGTGAAGATGGTGACCACCCAGAACGGCGCTGCCGGACAGTTCGAGCCCGCGGCGATCACGGTCAAGCGCGGCGACCGCATCCGCTGGACCATGGCCGACGGCACCGCTCCGCACAACGTTTCGTTCAGCCTGGCGCAGGGCAACCCCGCCGGCTTCACGCCGCCGGCCGACAGCCCGCTCTACACGACGGCGGGGCAGAACTTCGAGGTTCCGGCCGACTGGGCGCCCGGCACGTACAACTACGTCTGCATGCCCCACGCCGGCATGGGCATGCGCGGCACGATCACGGTTACCGAGTAAACCCCGGTTTCCGCGGTACGAAAAGGGAGCCGTCCTTCGGGACGGCTCCCTTTTTCTGGCTCCCATGTCTCCCCTCCGACGATCAAAGGCCCAGCGCGGCCCGGATCGTGGGATTGATGCGGTCCGCCGACCAGGGCGGCGAGAACGTGAGCTCCACTTCCGCCTGCTCCACGCCGGGAACCGACTCCACCGCCTCGCGCGCCTTCGTCAGCAGTTCGCCCGCGACGGGGCATCCCGGCGACGTGAGCGACATCGTGACGTCCACGCGGCCGCCGTCGATCTTGATGTCATAGATCAGCCCCAGCACCACCAGGTCCAGCTTGAGCTCGGGGTCCTTTACCTTGCGCAGCGCCTTGCGCACTTCCTTTTCGTCGACCATTCCATTCATCTCCTGATCCGCCCCGGCCCGTACGGACGCGGCGTTCGGCGGAAGCTGTCCCCCCGTGGCGGGTGTGTCAACCCGCGCTTGCCCGCCCGCCGCGTCGGCGTATCTTTCCCGCGCCAGGATGCCGCCGACTCCGCACCGTGAAAGCCATGTCCGACAGCAGCAAGCCCAAGGTCCGCCGGATCGCCATCAACACGGGTGGCGGGGATGCCCCGGGGCTGAACGCCGTGATCCGCGCGGCTACCCTGGCCGCCCTGAACGAGGGGTGGGAGGTGTTCGGCATCCGCCGCGGATACATGGGTATCCTGGAGGGCGAGGTCGACGGCGAGGAGGGGCTCTTTCCGCTGACGGCCCAGGCCGTCCGCGGGATCACCCACCTGGGCGGCACCATCCTGGGCACCACCACCCGCGGCAACCCGTTCGGGCTGGAGGTGCGCCAGCCGGACGGTACGTGGGGCACGGTAGACCGGTCGGATGAAATCGTGCAGCGGTTCCGCGAGTGCGAGATCGACGCGCTGATCGCCATCGGAGGCGACGGGTCGCTGAGCATCGCGCACGCGCTGCACCAGAAGGGCCTGCCGGTGATCGGCGTGCCCAAGACCATCGACAACGACCTGAGCGCCACCGACGTCACCTTCGGCTTCCAGTCGGCGGTGGAGGTGGCCACGGACGCCATCGGCCGGCTGCACAGCACCGCCGAGGCGCACCAGCGGGTGATGGTGGTGCAGCTGATGGGGCGGCACACGGGGTGGATCGCCTTGGAGTCCGGCCTGGCGGGCGGCGCCGACGTCATCCTGATCCCCGAGATCCCCTACGACATCGCGAAGATCGCTGACAAGGTGCGCGAGCGCGACCTCCAGCGGCGCCGCTTCAGCATCGTGGTGGTGGCCGAGGGCGCGCGGCCGCGGGACGGAGAGGCGAGCTACGCCGACGAAACGGGGCGCTACGGGGGCATCGCCGACCGCATTGCCGCCCAGCTCCACGAGGCGACCGAGAAGGAAACGCGCTCGATGGTGCTGGGCCACATCCAGCGCGGCGGCGAGCCCATCGCCTACGACCGCAGTCTTGCGCTCCGCTTTGGCGCGGCGGCGGTGCGCTGCATCCGCGAGGGGCAGCTGGGCACCATGGTGGCGCTGCAGGGCAACTACATCCGCGCTGTTCCGCTGGGCGACGCCATCCGCGACATCAAGCGCGTGCCGGCAGATTCGGAGCTGGTGATGACCGCGCGCCAGCTCGGGATTTCGTTCGGGGACTGATCTCGCAATTCGCGGCAGCCGTGGCATCTCCCGCTGGGTCTCTCCGGCCCGGAGGAGGTGCGCAGTCGGTGGTGGTTCGGCCCGAAACCCGGACCCCGCAAGGAGTTCCGGCAGCCTCCGCTCGGAATGGGCCGCAAGCGCGCGTGCGGCCCCGTTTTCGCTATCTGCCCTTGTCTGTCGGCGCGTGCGGCTGTTAGAGTAACTGCGCCACGCTCCGGTATCAGTCAGCCGCTCCGGCTTTCCCCGCCGGGTCTGCCCTGCCGGGCCTCTTTCCCTCCTCACGATGCACGTTCGCATGGAAGCGCCGCCGCGCTTGCGGGCTACCGCGGAAGACGCGGGCGATTCCGCGGGGCCGCAGGTGCCCGCAGTGTCGCAGGCATTCGCGGCCGTTCCCCTGCTGGGCACGCCCACGCAGGTGGCGCAGGCGTGCGTGGATGCCGTGCGCGCGCTGACCGGTGGCCCCGCCCGGGTGGAAGTGCCCACGCGCCCCGTGCCGCTGGCCCTGGGCGACGACGCCGAAGGGCTGGTGCCGCTGGCGAGCTTCGACGCGCCCGGAGGGCAGGGAAGGGTTCTGGCGGGCGCCCACACGGCAATGTACGAACCCGTGGCGGTGCAGGCCGTCGCCGCGCACCTGGAGCGCGTGTGGGCGGTGCAGCAGCATCGTACCGCACAGACGCTGGAGCTGGATCAGCTTCGCTTTCACCTGGGCGCCCTGCAGCAGGTGGCGCGCACGCTCTCGGTGGTCCGGGGCGCGGAGGAGACCGAGCGGCTGGTGCTGGACTCGGTGGGGGAGGTGTTCTTTGCCTGGTGGGCGGCGCTGTACCATACCGAGGGCGAGCAGTACACCTGCCGGGCCGTGCGCTCTCTGCGGGGAGAATCGGTGGCGTTCGCCATCCCCGGGCGGGTGGTGAGGGCCATCGCGGCGCCGGGCCAGCCGCCGGTGATTCCCCCCGAGGACGCGGAGATCCGCGACCACGTTCCGGCCGAGGTGGCTGTGGTGGCGCCGCTGGACTTTGGCGACGAAGAGGCGGGGCTGCTGATCCTAGGCCGCCGCATGACGGACGCCCCGTACGAGCCGCACGACCTGGCCCTGCTGCGCGCCCTCGCCGACTCGTCGGCCATCGCGCTTCGCAACGCCGAGCTGCTGGACCGGCTTCGCGCCCAGGCCACCATCGATCCGCTCACCGGCTGCCACAACCGACGCGGCTTCGACGAGATCCTGGAGAACGAGCTGGCGCGCTCGCAGCGTTACAATCGGCCGCTGTGCCTGGTGCTGCTGGATATCGACCGCTTCAAGGCCATCAACGACGATTTCGGTCACGAGGTGGGCGACCACGCGCTGCAGCGGATCGGGCGGGCGGTGCGGCACGCGTTCCGCAGCACGGACAGCGCCTGCCGCTACGGCGGCGAGGAGTTCGCCCTCGTCTTCCCGGAGACCACCAAGGAAGAGGGGCTGAAGCTGGCGGAGCGGCTGCGGGTGCTGGTGGAGGCGCTGCCCCCCAACGCCGAAGTGCCCCGCCCGCTGACCGCCAGCTTTGGCGTGGCGGCGTTTCCCGCGGATGCGACCAATCACACGGACCTGGTTCGCGCGGCCGACCGGGCGCTGTACCAGGCCAAGAGCAACGGCCGCAATCGGGTGGAACTGGCCTGACCGTCCGAGCTTCGATGGATCCGCAGCCCCGCCCCGCCTTGACGCGCGGGGCGGGGCTCGCGTTTGTCCCCCCTGCACGGCGGCACGCCACTCGCTATCTTGTCCGCGCGAGGCAATCGATCGAGATCCCTTTCGAACATCGACCGCAGGCCAGGCCGTGGAACTGACTCCCAAGCAGCGGGCGCATCTCAAGTCGCTGGCGCATCACCTGAATCCCGTGCTCTTCGTGGGCAAGGAAGGCGTGACCGACCAGACGGTGCGGTCGCTGGAGGAGGCCTTCAACACCCGCGAGCTGCTGAAGGTGAAGATCCTGGAAGCGGCGCCCATGAGCGCGCGTGAGGGCGCCGCCGCGCTCGCCGAGCGGATCGAGGGGGCCGTGGCGGTGCAGGCCATCGGCCGCGTGGGCGTGCTGTACCGGCCCCATCCCGAAAAGCCCGAGATCCAGCTTCCCGGCTGATTCGCTTCGACCGGCTCCTCCGCGCCCGGCGCCTTGTAGCGCCGGGCGCGTTTGCGTAGACTGTGCTAAGGAATTCGCAGACCTCCCCCTCACCTCCCTGGATCGTCGATGATGCGTTTTTCCGCTCGCGCCGCTGCCGCGGGCGCGCTTCTGCTCGCCGCAACGCAGGCGGCGCCCGCGCGCGCGCAGACGGCCGCCAACGGCTTCGACCTGTCCGTCCGCAACATCATGCGCGGTCCCGAGCTGGTGGGCCGCTCGCCCGACGACGTACGCTGGTCGCCGGACGGACGCTGGGTGTACTTCCGCTGGCGGCAGCCCGAGGCACGCGACACGGCGACGCACGTGTACCGCGTGGCCGTGGGCGGCGGCGCACCGGAGATGCTGTCCGACTCGGTAGCCGACCGCGTTCTTCCGCCGGCCGGCGGCGGCGGATGGACGCTGGATCGCTCGCGGCGCGCGTTCGAGCGGCGCGGCGACGTGTTCGTGGTGGATCGCAACGGCGCCGAGCGCCGCATCACCGACACCCCGGCGCGGGAGCGCGGGCCGGAGCTGTCGCTGGACGGCCGCACGGTGTTCTGGATGTCGGCCAACAACGTCTTCTCCGTTCCCGTCGCGGGCGGGCCGCTGCGCCAGCTGACGGACCTTCGACTGGACAACGCTCCGCGGACGAATGAGCCGACCGGCGCGCGCGGTGACCTGCGCACGCGGCAGGCGGAGCTCTTCGACGTGGTCCGCGACCGCCGGGCGGAGCGGGAACGGCGCGAGCTGCTGGATTCGCTTCGCGCCACCGTGCGCCCGGCCTACCTGGGGAAGAACACCTCCATCAGCTACTTCGACGTGTCGCCTTCCGGGCGATACGTGCTGCTGGGTGTCAGCGAGAACGTGGAGGGCGACCAGCAGACCATGGTGCCGGCCTGGGTCACCGAAAGCGGCTACACCGAGCCCCTGAACGTGCGCAACAAGGTGGGCGACGTGCAGGACCTGGAGAAGGCCGCCATCCTGGACTTTCACACCTCGCGGCTGACGTGGATCGCCCCGGACAGCGCCCACACGGCGCGCAAGCTGGCGCTCACCCCCGCCGGCTGGGCGCCCACGGAGGACCGCGCGCTGCTGGTCGGCGTTCCGTTCGACTACAAGGACCGGTGGATCTACGTGGTGGGGCCGGATGGGCGCACCACGACCGTGGACGCGCTGCGCGACACGGCGTGGGTGGGCGGCCCAGGGCTGTTCACGGCCAATTGGCTCTCGAACGACCGCATCTACTTCGTTTCCGAGCGCACCGGCTACGCGCACCTGTACACCGCACCCGCCACGGGCGGGACGGCGTCGGCCATCACCTCCGGACAGTGGGAGGTGGAGGACGTCACCCTCTCCCCGGACCGGCGCACGTTTCTGGTCACGACTAGCGAAACGCATCCCGGCGAGCGGGCGGTCTACTCGATTCCCGTCGGCGGCGGGCCGCGCACGCGCCTGTCGCCGCTGGAGGGGTGGACCACCGTTACCCCGTCTCCCGACGCGCGCTGGCTGGCGCTGCTCCACTCGGTTGCCAACGCGCCGCCGGAGCTGTACCTGATGCCCAACCGACCCGGCGCCCGGCCGCGGCAGGTGACGGAGTCGCGCACGGCCGAGTTCCGCCGCGGCCCATGGATTCGCCCCGAGGTGGTGTCGTTCGCCGCGCGCGACGGGCAGACGGTGTACGCCCGCATCTTCCGCCCGCGCGACCTGGGCGCGCAGCCGCACGGGGGCGCGGTCATCTTCGTGCACGGCGCCGGCTACCTGCAGAACGCCCATCGGGGGTGGAGCACGTATTTCCGCGAGTACATGTTCCATCACCTGCTGGCGTCGCGGGGGTACACGGTGATGGACGTGGACTACCGCGGCTCGGCCGGCTACGGCGCTGCGGTGCGCACGGGCATCTACCGGCACATGGGCGGCAAGGACCTGACCGACCAGGTGGACGCCGCGCGGTGGATGGTGGTGCGGGAGGGCGTGGACCCGAAGCGCGTGGGCATCTACGGCGGCTCGTATGGCGGGTTCATCACGCTGATGGGAATGTTCACCGAGCCGGAAACCTTCCGCAGCGGCGCGGCCCTGCGCTCGGTGACGGACTGGGCGCACTACAACCACTGGTACACCAGCCGCATCCTGAACCTGCCGCACGAAGACACGCTGGCCTACCGCCGCTCGTCGCCCATCTACTTCGCCGAGGGGCTGCGCGGCGACCTGCTGATCGCACACGGGATGGTGGACGTGAACGTGCACTTTCAGGACGTGGCGCGCCTGGCGCAGCGGCTGATCGAGCTGGGCAAGACCAACTGGGAGATGGCGGTATACCCGGTCGAGGACCACGCCTTCCAGCGGGCGGATTCGTGGACGGACGAGTACCGCCGCATCTACGAGCTGTTCGAGCGCACGCTCCGGCCCGGATCGCCCCCGCTGCCCAACTGACGACAACCGTTCCCCTCGCAATGGTGACGCAAGCCGATGGACCACATCGGCTTGCGTTTTATCGGCGCAGTTTGGAACGGTGCTTGCTTTATCGCTGCGCAAGGAAGGGCGCGGAATCGCCGCCGGGAAGCGGAAGGGCCGACTGGGGCGGGAACCATCGATCTCGCACATGGTTGGTGGTCAAGAAGATGGCACACGGGTTGCTTACTGATCGGGCACACGACGACTGAAATCGAGCAGGCTGACGAATAGAGGGAACCCGAAGGAGGCCGCTATGAACCGGATCGTGAAGGAGCTCGCCGAGGCCCTCCCGCAGCCGAAAG
>NZ_DATBNB010000174.1 GCF_036554565.1 Longimicrobium sp.
CAGTTGAGGGTCCTCGCCGGCCAGGGGGAGCCGCCGTCCCGGTGCCGCCATCGCCTGCGCCATCGCCCTGCTCCGTTCGGTTGTGTCTTGCAACGATCCTGGCAGAAGGATGGTTGCAAGGCGCAACGATGTCAAGGGCCGTGACGTCGCGTGGACCATGAAGGTGAAGTCCGGGTACTCACCTTCGAACCTCCGATGGCAGCGGGGCTAGCTGATCGTTGTTGTGTTTCCAACGGTTTGTTGCCAGCTTAGGATCGGACCTTCAGCCGAAAGAGGAGCGCACATGCCACAGGCTTACCGAATCCACGGCCGGGTGTCGTCTGAAGGGTCGCTAAAGTTGGAGAACCTGCCGTTCGAGCCGGGGGCATCGGTGGAAGTGGTGGTTCGCGCCCAAGAGCGTCATCCCGCTGACGAGCGGTATCCTCTGCGGGGTACTCCGGTCGTCTTTCATGATCCCACGTCTCCAGTAGCTGGGACGGACTGGCACGCTCTCCAGTGATCCTTCTCGACACCCATGTGTGGATATGGTGGGTGCACGGCGACGAGCGGCTCACTCGAGCACACCGGGACGTGATCGCGGCGCACGAGCGCATCGGCATCGGCGTGAGCGCAATCTCTTGTTGGGAGGTCGCCAAGCTGGTGCAGAACAAGCGGCTCCTTCTTCCGTGCCCTACCCTGGAGTGGCTCGAAGTGGCCCTTGGATACCCAGGTGTGCGGATCGTTGAACTCTCACCCCGGATCGCCGCTGAGTCCACGGCCTTGCCTGGAGAGTTTCACAAGGATCCCGCTGACCAGATCATTGTGGCTACTGCTCGGGTGCTCGACTGCCCACTTCTTACGGTAGACCAACTGATCGTCGCGTATCCGCACGTTCAGGTCGTGTAAGATTCCCATGTGCCGGAGGTGAGGCGTAGATCGTGCTCCGACCGGATTACCTCGACACTGCCGATGCCATTCAACGGAGATCACTCATGAACACGGCACTTCGCCCGACGTGGTCGGGCATTCGTCAACGGGTGGGCAGGCTGATGGTGCTGCTGGTGGCGGTTGTCCTGGCGGCGTGCGCGAGCAGCCCCAGAGACAGACACGCGCCCCGGCCGGTGCCGGCGACCGTGCGCGTGCAGAACCAGGCATGGACGGAGATGACCGTCTACGTGGTTGCGAGCGGCCAACGAGTTCGCCTGGGCAACGTGAACGGCAACAGCAACACGGTGCTTCGCCTTCCGGAGTCGGTCGTGGGGATGGGGCGCAGCGTTACGTTCATGGTCGATCCCCTGGGCAGCAGCCGCACCTCCAACAGCTTCGAGATCCACGTGAGGCCCGGCGAGCAGGTGACCATCACCATCCCGCCACGCGCGGGCTGAGCCTCGGTTTCCCCAGGCACGCCGACGCGCCCCGTCCAGAACAGTTGGACGGGGCGCCGTCGTTGGCGGATGAAATCGCGCCCGTCCTGCCTGACGGGCGCGCGGCCGACTACAAGCTACCCGCCGTTGGATGGCACGGAAGCAAAGCCGATGAAGTGCCCACACGGCTCGCGGACAACGATCTCGGTTGCTCCGTAGGAGGTCGTCCGGCGCGGCACGATCACCTCCGCGCCTTCCAGCGCACGATCGACCGCATCGAAGTCGGAAACCTCGATGTGGAGGTGCGTCGGACCACCAAAGGGAAACTCCTCCATCCTGGGTGCGCCCGCGACGACGCTGGAGCGCGTCTGGACCATGACCTCGACGCCGTCCTTCTGGAGCGCAACAAAGCCGAGCCGATCGTCTTCGGGTACTTCGATCGTCCGAGTGAACCCGAGCCGGTCCACCCAGAACGGAAGGCATGGCTCGATCGCATCGACGACGAGGACGGGGGTGAGCTGCTTCATGGTTGGATTCGGTTTGGGTGCGAAGGCGAAGGAGCCGAGTACGGGGATCACAACGCCCAGGAGAGCAGCGAGTCGCATGAGAGAGGCCCTCGGAGATTCGGATGGGCGCCGCCAGACGAGGGGTAATATAAATGAGACTACCTGCCCGTCAAGGGACTTGCTCGGCCGGTCGCGTCCCGGCATACTCCTGTCCATGATCCGATCCGTTGCCCCCGAGCTGACGACCCCCGACCTCGTGGTGCTGAGCCTCCTGGCCGAGGCCCCTATGCACGGATACGAACTCAATCAGGAGCTGGAGAGGCGGGAGATTCGCGATTGGGCCGGAATCTCTCGCCCGCAGGTGTACTACTCGCTCAGAAAGCTCGAGAAGGCCGCCTACATCAGCCCCCTCGCAAGCGAACAGTCCACCGCCAGGGGGCCGGATCGCAGGGTGTACGGCCCGACCCCCGAGGGGGAACGCGCGCTGGCGGATTCCCTGGCGCGAGAAGACTGGGCAATCCAGCGCACGCTCCCTCCCTTTCTCACCTGGCTGGCTCTTTCCAGTCATGCCCGGCCAGGCGAGTTGAGGCGGCAGGTGGGGCGGCGGCGCCGCTTCCTGGAAGATGAACTGGCAAAGGAGCGGAGTACGCTCCAGGCGATCCGACAGGACTCAGGCCCAATGGTCGGGGCCGCCGAGCTGCTGGTCGAACTGACGATTCGGCAATTCGAGGCCGAGCTGGAGTGGCTCGAAGCGGTAGAGCGGCGCCTGAGCTGATCTCCCGCATCACCGCGCTTCCGAAGCGTCGGCTTTTTGCTACCGCCTGTAGAGTTTTCCCGATCCGCTGATTTCTTCCACCCATCCCTCTTCCACCTGGACCGAACCATGGCACACACGAAGGCCCGGATGTTCGCGCTCGCGGCGGGGCTGCTCCTGGCCACCGCCGGCGGGCTGAACGCGCAGACGCCCGCACCCCAGGCCACCAGCCCCGTGGCCACCCCCCTCCCGGCCGCCAACCCGGCGGACGTGCAGTCGGTGGACGCCATCATCGCCGCGCTGTACGACGTGATCTCCGGCGGGGTGGGGCAGAAGCGCGACTGGAACCGCATGCGTTCGTTGTTCGTGCCCCACGCCCGCATGATGCCGGTGGGCCAGCGCCCCAACGCCGGCGTCGCCATCCGGCTGATGGAGGTGAACGACTACATCGCCACCTCGGGCCCGTACCTGGAAACCAACGGCTTCCGCGAGCGCGAGCTCGCCCGCAAGACGGAGCAGTTCGGCCACATCGTGCACGTGTGGAGCACGTACGAGGGACGCACGGAAACGGACAGCACCGTGCTGCGCGGCATCAACAGCATCCAGCTGATGAACGACGGCACGCGCTGGTGGGTGGTGGCGATCTTCTGGGAGCACGAGCGGCCCGACATGCCGCTGCCGCCGCAGTACCTGCCCGCCGCGCGGCCCTGACGCCGGGTCGGTGGATGGACCGCGGCCCGCCCCAAACTCCGGGGCGGGCCGCGTCCATTCTCACTCCCGTGCGGGAGCGAGGCCGATGCCGCGGACGAAGTCGAGCACGGCGCCGTTGAACCCCTGCGGCTCGTCGAAGATGATGGCGTGGGCCGCGTTCGGGATCACCTGCATCCGCCCGCCGGGGATGGCGCGGGCCAGCGCCGCGCCGAACTTGGGCGACGACACGGGATCGTCCTCGCCCACCAGCACCAGGGCGGGGGCGCGCACCCGCGCGGCGGCGCCGAAGGCGTCGTGGCGCTTCCCGCCCAGCCACGTCCGCATCCACCGCACCGGCCCGGCCCGCAGGTACGCCTCGGCGATCACCGGGACGAGCGATGGCGGCTCGCGCGGAACGTCCAGCGCGAACCCGATGGCCTCGTACAGCAGCCGCTTGCGCCGCCGGTCGCCCGTGGGCGCGGCCAGGACCAGGCCCGCGACGCGCCCGGGCTCGGTATCGGCCAGCTCCAGCACCGTCTGGCACGAGAGCGAGTGCCCCACGAAGGCGGCGGGGCCCAGCTGGAGCGCTTCTACGAACGCCGAAACGGCGAACGCCTGCTGGATGATGCTCAGGAAGGGCGGCCCGTCCGTGCGCCCGAAGCCGGGCAGGTCCATCGCCAGCACCCGGTAGCCCGCGGCCGCCAGCCAGGGCCCGTTCTTCATCCAGTAGTCCGCCGAGCACCCCAGCCCGTGCACCAGGACGATGGGCGGCCCCTCGCCCGCCGTGCGGTAGCGCATGGCCCAGCCCCCCGCGTGCGCGCGGTGCGTGCGCGCCCACTGCGCGGCCGCGCGGCCCAGGCGTGCCCCGTCCGTCACTCGCCCACCTCCTCGCCCGCCAGAAAGGCCAGCAGCGCCTGGTTGAAGTCGTGGGGCCGGTCCACCATGGGCACGTGATAGGCGTCGCGGAGCACCAGGAGCCGCGAATCGGGGATGGCCTGGCGCATCTGCACCCCGTGGTCCGGGGGGATGATGGTGTCGTGCTCGCCCCACACGATCAGCGTGGGATGCGCGATCTCGCCCAGCAGGGGGCGCACGTCGTCGCGCAGGATGTGGCGCAGGGCGCGCAGCACCGTCCACGGCCCGGCGGAAAGGGCGTCGCCCAGCATCACCGGAAGGAAGGTGGGATCGCCCCAGCGCCTCGGCGGCGCCACCTCGTATGCAAAGCGCATCACGTGGCGGGGCGTGAGCGGGCGGGGAAGCCCGGCCGCGTCCACCAGCGCCAGCCGCCGGACGCTTTCGCCGAAGCGCGCCGCCACGTGGATGGCGATCTGCCCGCCCATCGAATGGCCGACCAGGTGCACGGGCTCGCCCGCGGCGCCCCGCATCCACTCCGCGAGGACGGAGGCGACGGCGGGCACGTCGGGCAGCGTGTACGCAGGCACCCGGCTGCGCCCGAAGCCCACGACGTCGGGAATGTACAGGCGATAGCGTGCGGCCAGCGCGGGAATGTTGCGCGCCCACCAGCGCGACGAGCCGCTCAATCCGTGCAGCAGCACCAGTGCATCGTCGCCTGCTCCCGTTTCGGCCCAGTGGATGCGATACGGGCCGAAGTCCGCCTGGTGCGTGCGCAGGTCCAGGTCGCGCCAGCGGACGTGGCGGCCGGGAAGGGAACGCGGCGGAACGAGGGTGCGAAAGGGCAACTTCCGGCGGCTGCGGGGTAAAAGAGAGACGTGCGGCCCGGAAGCCGCGCGGCGTACCCGGACCGGAAAGCAATCCCCGGACCGGCGGCGGGCACGGCCGGTTTCGCCAGGCCCGGTGTTCCGCTATCTTGGAGGGCTGTACGCAAGCCGGAAACAAAATCCCTGGCCTTCCGCGGAAGGCCGCAACCTACATGAACCAGGAGGAACCTTGAGCCGAAACAGGGACCGCGGACAACGCGCCGCCCCGAGCCGTCCGTCTCCGCTCGACGATGCGCGCAATGAGCTGTTTGGCCACATCCATCGCTGCGGCGTCATGAAGGCTTCGCGCGAGCAGCAGCTGGAGTGGATGACGGATACGATCGAGTTTTTGGGCGAGCGCTTTCCGTCGCTCACCCCGAAGGACCTGAAGGAGCTGGAGAACATCGGCATGCGCTTCTGCAGCCCGGTGATCTCCAACGCCGAGGCGGTGGAGACCGCCGACGCGCAGCAGGAGCCCGCCGCCGCCTGACGGCGACCGTGGCGGGGGCGGGGAGGCGGCGCGGTCCGCCTCCCGCTCACCCCGCCGCGAGGCCGCAGCTCCGCCCGCTCCGCGGGGCGCGGTTCAACCCCGGCCATCCATGGATCCCGACCCCAGCAGTCTCCCCCTTCTCTACATCTTCGGGCTGATCGCGGCCAACGCGTTTCTGGTCGCGGCCGAGTTCGCCCTGATCGCGGTTCGCCGCATCCGCATCGAGCGCTCCATCCGCCAGGGAGACGCCAACGCCGCGCGCGTGCTTCCCGCGCTGGACCGGCTGGAAGAGCTGGTGTTCGCCGCGCAGGTGGCCCGCAGCCTCGCGTCCGTCGCGCTGGGCTACCAGGCCGTCGTCTTCGCCCGCTCGTACGCGCTTCCCCGCATGGACGCGGGACCCGTGCGCGTGGCGGGGCTGGTGCTGGGCCCGGCGGACGCCGTGTCCGTCTTCTTCGCCCTCCTGGTCGTCAGCCTCCTACACGCCACGCTGGGGCAGCAGGTGCCCAAGCTGATCGCCGTGCACCGCGCCGAGTGGATCACCGCCCACCTCGCCGTGGCCCCGCTGCGCCTGCTGGCGTGGGTGCTGATGCCCGTCACCTGGCCGCTGAACTTCCTGGTGCGCGGCGTCGTGCGCCTCTTCGGCGTCACCGCCACGGGCCTGCATCCCCTGGTGCAGACGCCCGAGGAGCTGCGCCTGTCGCTGACCCACGCCGCCGAGGCGCAGGGAAGCGGGATGGAGCAGGAGGAGCGCGAGATGATCCGCGGCGTCTTCGAGATCTCCGAAACGGTCGTCCGCGAGGTGATGACGCCGCGCAGGGCGATGGTGGCGGTGCCGGCCGACGTGTCGCTGGAGCGGCTGCTGGAGGTGGCCACGGTGGAGGGGCACTCGCGCCTCCCCGTCTTCGAGGGCACCATCGACACCGTGGTGGGCGTGGTGCTGACCAAGGACCTGCTGCGCGTGCTCCACGAGCGGCGCGGCGACCTGGCGGGCCCGTTCGACGTGAAGCACCTGCTGCGCCCCGTGCACTTCGTCCCGGACACCAAGCCGGTGGACGAGCTGCTGTCGGAGCTGCGCGGGCGGGCGGTGCACCTGGCCATCGTGCTCGACGAGTTCGGCGGCACCTACGGGCTGGTGACGCTGGAAGACCTGCTGGAAGAGATCGTCGGCGAGATCAACGACGAGTTCGACGAGGTGGAGCCGGAGTTCGAGCCCACCCCCGAGGGCGACGTGCTGATCGGCGCCGGCGTGCTGATCTCCGAGGTAAACGAGCGCTTCGGACTGCGGATTCCCGAGGAGGAGTTCGACACCGTGGGCGGGTTCGTCTTCGGCACGCTGGGCCGGGTGCCCGAGATGGGCGACGCGGTGGCGGTGCGCGGCCCGGATGGAGAGATGGAGCTGCGGGTGGAGGAAACGGAGGAGCGCCGGGTGACGTGCCTGCGGCTCACCCGCGCGGCCGCCGCTGTCGCGGACGAGGGGCCAGCCTAGCCCCACCTGGCGAGGAAGCGCATCAGCGCGGCTTCTTCCGGATAGTAGCGCCCGGGCTCCTCGTCGTCGCGGGGAGCTTCGCGCATCAGGGGCTCGATCGTCTTGCCCTCCGCATACCGCTCCATCACCGCCGGGTGCACGTACGCCGCCTTGCACACCGTGGGGGTGTTGCCCAGCTCCGACGACACCAGCTTGCAGGCCATCACCAGGTTCTTCTGGGCGTCGCGCGCGCTGGTGGGCGGTCCCAGGTCTGCCAGGATGGTGGCCATGCGCACGGTGCCCCCCCAGGTGCGCATGTCCTTGCTGGTGTACCGGGCGCCCACGATCTCCTTGATGTAGCCGTTGACGTCGGCCGCGGTCACGGGGCGCACCTTGCCTTCATCGTCCACGTACTGGAAGAGGCGCTTTCCCGGGAGCGCCAGGATCTCACGGATCACCTCCACCAGCGGCGTGTCGGCGACGACGGAGCGCTGGTGAATGGACTTCTTGCCGACGTAGGTGAAGACCAGGTTGTCACCGTCGATCTTCAGGTGCTTCTTCTGCAGCGTGGCGATGCCGAAGGTCTTGTTGGCGACGGCGTACTGCTCGCTTCCCACGCGAAAGAAGCCGCGCATGATCAGCCGCACCACCAGCGCCAGCACGCGCTCCCGTCCCACGCCCTCCCTGCCCAGGTGCTCGCCGGTGGCTTCGCGCAGCCGGGGGATGGCGCGGGCGTACTCCAGCAGCTTGCGGTACTTTCGCTTGGCGCCCCTGGCGACGTAGTCGGGATGGTAGCGGTACTGCTTGCGCCCGGCGGCGTCGGTGCCGTACGCCTGCACCTTGGCGGCGGGGTCCGGGCTGATGTGGACGTCCGTCCACGCGGGGGGAATCGCGAGCTTCCTGATGCGGGCGAGCGCGGGCGGGCTGCGCAGCGGCTTTCCGTCGCCACGCAGGTACACGAAGCCCTCCTCGGGCGACCCCGTCCGCCGCCAGGGCTTTTCCGCGGGAGCCTTCTTGCGTCCCTTGCTCGCTCGTTTCGTTTCCACGCGGGGGAGCGTGTACAAGAGCCGTTCCCAAGTTCGAAAGAAGGTTTCACGCAGAGGACGCAGAGGAAAAAGAGAGGACGCAGAGGGCTCGGTGAGTTCTCTGCGCCCTCTCGGTCCCCTCTGCGTCCTCTGCGTGATGCTGTTGTTTTCAGTGCGCGTACTCGGCGGCGGCTTCGAGCGGGCTGGGAACTTGGTAGTAGGGCTGGCCCATGCGCACCGCCAGCGAGTGGATGCTGTCGGCCAGCGAGTCGTAGCGAAACGCCAGGCCGTCGCGTCGCGCCGCCAGCTGCTGCCATTCGCGGTGCACCAGGTTCCGCGACTCCACGTGCAGGTTGTACTCCTGCAGCGCCGCCATGTACGAGTCGTACAGGGCCGGGGGAAGCTGCCGGTGCCGCGCCTGCCGCTGAAAGCGGTGAAGGCCCGCCAGCTCGCGCGTGAGCTCCTCGTCCTGCGCGTCGATGTCGCGGTGCAGGCTGTCCATGCGGGCGCGCACCGCCACCAGCTCCTGGGCCGCCCCGCCCAGCTGCGCCCGCAGCGTCTTCACCTGCGTGCGCTCGTCGCGAAAGGCCACGAACCCGTACAGCTGCTCGGAGGCCTTTACGCCCACGATCACCAGCATTACGAACAGGAGGAACCGAGCGGGAGAGGTCATGCGCCCTCGCGGGGGATGCCGGCAGGCGGAACGGTGCCGCGCGGATTGCTACGCCCTTACAATGCACAAGGTTCCGCGTTCCCGCAACCGTCCCGGGTGGACACAAACGTTTGCGGGGGTGGCACGGACCCTGCACCGGTCAGGGGGCCTGCCGGGCGTGCATGAGGGACAGGCCGCCGGGCGAGAACCAGAAGCAGGAGAGCCGCCGATGCACACTTCGAGAAAGCGCCCCACGCCCCCCTGGCAGCGTACCAGCCAGGACCCGGTGCACCCGGTGGGCCGCGCCCGGAGGCGCTTTCCCGCCGTGGAGGCCGCATCCGAGCTTCCCGCGCGCTACCGCCGGTCGTTCGACGGCGCGGGCGATCCGCGCATCAACGGCACCAGCACCGACCAGCGCGTGAGCGGCGGCGTTCTCCTTCCGCGCCGGCGCGGAGGCAGCGCCTACGAGCGTGTGCGTGGCAGCAGGGCCGTCAAGTACGGCGTGATGGGGCTGGGCGTGGTGGGCACGGCGACGCCGCTGGCCATCGCCCGCGCCAACGAAATGCGCACCGACCCGTCGCACGAGCGGCAGCTTTCGGTGATCCCGCAGATCGCCGCCCCCAAGGTGCTGAACGACGGCGCTGTGGGGCAGGCCTGGCGCGAGGCGCGGCTCGAGGTGGCCGACAAGCAGGTGAACGCGCGCGACCAGGTGATCGAGCAGAAGCTCGAGGCGTTCAAGTCGTACAACGTCAGCCGCGAGCTTGCGGAAGACATCTACGACATCGCGCTCGAGGAGGACATCGACCCCGACATCGCGTTCGGGCTGGTGCGCACCGAGAGCTCGTTCAAGAACGCCGCGACCAGCCACGTGGGCGCCATCGGCCTCACGCAGCTGATGCCGGCGACGGCTCGCTGGCTGAAGCCCGGCACCACGCGCAGCGACCTGCGCGACACGGAGACGAACCTGAACATCGG
>NZ_DATBNB010000175.1 GCF_036554565.1 Longimicrobium sp.
CCCCTGCGTGCGCACCGCCTCGACCTCCGCGCCGATCCAGGCCCGGCGGTAGCGGCCGTCGTCGGCCAGGTCCAGCGCGATGCGGCGCGCGCGGTTGATGGGGATGGCGAAGCCCAGGCCCTCGCTGCCGCCCGTGCTGGAAAGGATCGACGAGTTCACGCCCACCACCTCGCCGAGCGCGTTCACCAGCGCCCCGCCCGAGTTGCCGGGGTTGATGGAGGCGTCGGTCTGAATGAGGTCCAGCGACACGCTGCGCTGCCCGCCGGCACCGCCGATGTTGCGCCCCACCGCGCTGACCACCCCTGCGCTGACGGAGGGCTCCGGGTTGCTGAGCAGGAACCCGAACGGGTTGCCGATGGCGATCACCCACTCGCCGATCATCAGCCCGTCGCTGTTCCCGAGTGGCGCCACGGGCAGCCCGCGCCCGCCCCGGATGCGCAGCAGCGCCAGGTCGTTCACCTCGTCGGCGCCAACGACGTCGGCGTCGAACTCGCGGCCGTCGGGAAGCGTCACCATCACCTCGGAGGCGGCGCGCACCACGTGCTCGTTGGTGATCACCAGCCCCTCGGGGGTGATGATGAACCCCGATCCCAGCCCCGCCACCTCCCGCTCGGCGCCGGGCGGAATCATCATCTCTTCCCACATGCTGCGCGGCACCACGCGCTCGCGCCGCAGCACGTTGACGCTCACCACCGCCGGCGCCACGCGCTCGGCCGCGGCCACGATGGCGGTGCGCCGAGCCTCCTGCACGGCGCTCCCCAGCCGGGCGGCCTCCGCGGGGCGCGCCGCAGGCGGCTCGCGCAGCACGGCGAGGCCGTCTTCCCGCGCCGCAGGCTCGTTGGCGCTGGCGCCCCCGCCGCACGCGGCGGCGAGCGGCAAGATCAGGAGTGCGGGGATCAGCGACTTGCGAGACATCAGGTCAGATGGATCTGGAGATTCGGACGGGGTCCAGGCGTGGGCGCGACGATGTACCCACGCAGGCACCGGAGGTTCGCGCCGCCGCCCGCATGCGCCGAGCCAACCCCTCACCTGCACGTGCACGACACCGGCCTTCACCTCACGATGTCATCCCGAAGGAGCGGCCCCAGCGAACCATCCGGCGCACCCCAGCCGGCAGCGACTGAGGGATCCGCCACACAGTCGCAGTCGCGCACCGGCCCCTCCCCCACACCATTCCCAGGTGCGAGCCCCGGACGCGCCACCGGGTCCTCCCCACGCCCAAGCAAGCCAGTCCGCGCAGGCGGACTTCGTGCGGTTGTGCAGCGAATTCATTCGCCCGTGCTGGGGTCTGCACCATGCCCTGGTCTGCCGTGCGGGCCTGGGCCCTGTCCGAGTCCCAGGGGTTTGTGACCGCTGCCGCGCCCTGGCTGGTTCGTGCCCCGGGCTAGATCCTTCGGCCCGCAAAGGACGGTTTGCGGGCCGGAGCAGTGCGCCTGGGCCTCAGGATGACAGGGTGCCGACGCGTGGGCCGGGGGGAGGCGAGGCGCGCGTGGTGCGCTCCGCGAGAGACGGTTTGCGGGCCGGTGCGGTGCGCACGATGATACAGGTAAGGGTGCGCGTCGATGCCTTGAATGCGCACGCTGGTGGGTATCCCGTCGGCAGTATGGATGCGCGTCCCCGTCTGGTGTGTACGCCCTCTCCCACGCTGTTTGTCGGAGAGGGTGGACGAGCCTAGGCGAGGACGGGTGAGGGCCCGCGGGGGAGGGGCGCCCCTCAGAAGAACCGCTGCTCCTTGGCGTTCTTGCGCGTCAGGGGCACCACCACGCTGTCGCCGCGAACGGAGACGGGCAGGTTCCACTCCAGCGTGGTTTCCGGGAGCACGTAGGTGGCGTAGATCCAGAACCGCCCCTCGTCCGCTGGGATCGCGGCGAGGCCCCGCGCGTCCGTCGTGTCGGCGGCGGCGGTCTCGGCCAGCTCGCTTTCCTTGTAGTGCGCGATGCTGTCGAACGGCGCGAACACGCGCTGCCTCCATTGGGCCCGCGCGGCGCGGATGCTGTCGATCCGCGCCCGAAGCACCGTCCGCAGCGCCACGTTTGCGCGCGACGCGGAGTCGCCCGGAACCACCGGCGCGGCGTTCAGGCGCTCAAGTTGCTGTACGAGGTGCGCCGGGATGGTGGGCTCGGGCTCGTCGGACGCGCGGGCCAGTGAATCCATCAGGGCCTTGCGGTCGTACGGCAGCAGGTACACGGGCATGTCCACGATCGGCTCGCCGCCTTCGGCGAGCGCCGCGCGGACGACCACCTTCGAATCGCTGCATCCGGCGGCCGTCGCGCAGACGGCCAGAAACAGCAGCGCACGTTTCATCCACGGGCTCCGGGAGGAATGGGACGGCTCAGGAACGCGCTGGAACGTAGGCCCCGCCTGCGTGTCCGGCAACGCCAGCGTGCGCAAGCGCCGCGCCGGATCGTCGACCTGCTGCTCGCGCTGGCGCTCGCCCTGGTCTGGGTGCCCGCCGCCGCGCAGCTGCAGCTGCCCCGTCCGGTGGGCTACGTGAACGACTTCGCCAACGCCATCCCGGCGCAGGACGAGGAGCGCATCGCCGCCGTCATCGACGAGGTGCGCGCCCGCTCCGGCGGTGAGATCGTGGTCGTCACCCTCCCCTCGCTGCAGGGTCGCACCTCGGCCGAGGTGGGGCTGCAGATCGGCCGCGAGTGGCGCATCGGCGCCAAGGGCGAGCCCGGCGACCGCGGCCGGAACACCGGCGCCGTGGTGCTCGTGTCCATCCAGGACCGCAAGTGGCGGGTGGAGACGGGGCTGGGCACCAACACCTTCATCACCGCCGCCGAGGCGGGGCGCATCGGCCGCGACCTGATGGTGCCCCAGCTGCAGGCCGGCAACGTGGGCGAGGGGATTCTCCTCGCCGTGCGCGGGGTGGCGCAGGAATACGCCGAGGCGTTCAATTTCCAGCTGACGGGCGGCGCTCCGCCCGCGCCGCAGCCGCAGGAGCGCCAGACCGGGCGGCGGCAGGGCGGGGGAGGGGGCGGCTTCTTCATCTTCATGATCATCATCGTCTTCTTCATCCTCGCCAGCCGCGGGGGCGGAGGGGGCGGCCGCCGGCGCAGGGGCGGCTTCGGGATGCCCGTCATCATCCCCTTTCCCATCGGCGGCGGGGGATGGGGCGGCGGTGGCGGCTTCGGTGGGGGTGGTGGGGGAGGATTCGGTGGATTCGGCGGTGGGGGTGGATTCGGGGGCGGCGGCGCGGGAGGCGACTGGTGACGAACGACGCGGGACAGATGCCGCCGGAGCTGCGGCGCGCGCAGGAGCTGGCGTGGCAGCTGGAGGCGATTTTCGAGGCCGACCTGGTGTCGGCGGTGCTGTACGGCTCGGCCGCGCGGGGCGAGTACCGCCCCGGCGTGTCGGACCTGAACGTGCTGGTGCTGCTGCGCGACGTGTCGCCCGCCACGCTGCGGCGCGCGTCACAGGCGGCGCGCGCGTGGGTGGCGGAGCGCAATCCGCCGCCGCTGGTGATGTCGCTGGACGAGTGGCGCCGGTCGGCCGACGTGTGGGCCATCGAGTTGGCCGACATCCAGGACGCCAACATCCGCCTCTCGGGCGCGGACCCCTTCGAGGGCATCACCATCCGCCCCGAAGACCTGCGCCTGCAGTGCGAGCGCGAGCTGAAGGGCAAGCAGATCCAGCTGCGGGAACGCTACCTGCTCTTCGCGGGGGAGCCGGCGGAGCTGGGTGACCTGCTGGTGAAGTCGTTCAGCACCTTCCTGGTGCTGTTCCGCACGGTGCTGCGGCTGAGCGGCGAGCCCGGCGTGCGCGACGCCGAAACGGTGGTGCGGCGGGTGGCGGACCAGGCGGGCTTCAGCCCGGGCCCGCTGCTGGAGGTCCACCGGGCCCGGGCCAGCGGCGCAAAGCTGCGCATCGAGGCCGATTCGCCGCTGGTGGTGGGATACCTGGATGCCGTGTCGCGCGTGGTGAACCACGTAGACCGGCTGGTGCACGGCGGTGGCGCCCGTGCCTGACGAAACGATCGAGAACCGACCCGCTTTCCGGAGGATGGCCATGAGGGTGATGAAGACGGCGATGGTGCTGGGCCTTGCCCTGTCGCTGGGCGGCTGCGGATACAACCGCATCCAGGAGCTGGACGAATCCACCGAGCGCGCCAAGGCCGACATCGGCGTGGCGCTGCAGAACCGCAACCAGCTGATCCCCAACCTGGTGGCCACCGTCAAGGGCGCCGCCGAGTTCGAGCGGGGCACGTTCAGCGACGTGGCGGCGGCCCGGGCGGGGCAGCAGCGCATTGCCGGCACCGAGCAGCAGCTGAACCAGTCGCGCCAGCAGCTTTCGCAGGCCGTGCAGGGGGGCAACGTCAAGCAGATCGAGGCGGCCGACGCGGCGGTCACACGCAGCATCGGCACGTACCTGAACATCGCGGTCGAGGCGTATCCGCAGCTGCGCGCCACGCAGAACTTCCAGGCGCTGCAGGACCAGCTGGCGGAGAGCGAAAACCAGATCGCCGTGGCCCGGCGCGACTACAACCAGTCGGTGCAGACGTACAACACGTACATCCGCAAGTTTCCCACGGTGATCACGGCGCGGATGAGCGGCGCGCAGCGCAAGGAGCCCTACACGGCCCCCGCCAACGCCGACCAGACGCCCACGGTGGATTTCGGCGCCGGCAAGTAACGGCGCACGCGGGCGGATGGAGCCAGCGGGGGAACGCCTCCGCTGGCTCCTCGTGCATTCGGCGGCGGGTGGGTGACACCGGTGAGTTGCCGAGGGCCCGGCACCGCCATTGTCATCCAGAGGCGCAGGCGCACCGTACCAGCCGGCACGCCTAGCCTTGCGCGCCGAAGGATCTAGCCGCGGACACGAACAGGCTGGGCGCGGCAGCGGTCACCCAGTCAGAGGCCTCGGCTCCGCTGGGGCGAATGAATTCGCGGCAACCACGGCCCGAAGTCCGCCTTCGCGGACTGCAGGCGTAGCTCTTCGCGCGCGCACACCTACGCGCTGGCGCAGGGGTTGCAACCTGCCGGCCCGATTGCGCCCGCCGCATGGGGGGCCAAAGCATCTGCAAGAGAAGATCAGGCGAATCGGAGCATGAGTGTTTCCATCCTGTCGCGCGTGGCGGTTCCGCTCGCGACGGTGCTGCTGGCCGGCTGCTCGGCGTTCGGCGTGCCCAGGGCCGAGCGCCCCGCGCCCGAAGACCCGCGCGTTGCCGCGCCCCCGCCCGACCAGCCGGCGGTGCGGCGGGACCTGAAGTACGTCGTGGTGGACGTGGACGCGAACGAGCTGCGCTTCATGGACGGCGAGCGGGTGCTGTGGAAGGCACCGGTGGGCACGGGAACGGGGTTCCGGCTGACGACGGGGAGCCGCGAGTACCAGTTCAACACGCCCAGCGGCACCATGTACGTGCAGTTCAAGGAGCAGAACCCCACCTGGTTCATCCCGGACTGGTGGTTCGTCGAGAACAAGCGGCCGGTGCCCCCCCTGGACTCGCCCGAGCGGCGGCAGGAGGGCGGCCTTGGCGCCGCGGCGGTGTACCTGGGCAACGAGCTGGCCATCCACGGCACCGACAAGCCCGAGCTGCTGGGCCGCCGCGTCTCGCACGGGTGCATCCGCCTGAGCAACGCCAACGCGCTGCGCCTGTACCACAACGTGCAGGTGGGGACGCCGGTGGTGATCGTGGGCACGGCCCCGGTGCTGGGCGAGCAGCCCGACAGCGTGGCGGCGTACACCCGCGCCGCACGCCGCACGCGTCCCGCACCCAACCCGCTGGCCCGGGTGTCGACCGCCAACCTGCTGGCGCGGCTGGACCGCGAGCTGGCGGCATCGTCGGACACGGCCTCGGCCTGGGCGTAC
>NZ_DATBNB010000176.1 GCF_036554565.1 Longimicrobium sp.
CGTCAATGATTGTGTCTGAATCCGTCTGCCTGGCATCCTCCCTGGCGCGCCTGATGGGCGAGCCACTGGGAGAGGGCGTCGCGGAGGGGAGAGGGGAAAGCAACGAGCCGGCGGACCCTGGGGCCCGCCGGCTCTGGCACCGGCCGTGGAATGCGCTCGACGCTACGGCTGGATCGTCCAGTAGTAGTTCGCGTTGGCCCCGGTGGTCAGGTACTTGTCGGTGTCGGTGGTGAGCCACTGCTTCCACGTGACGTTCTCAAACCACACGTCGTCGCCGTAGCGGATCACACCGTCGCCGGCGATGCGCTTGTGGATGATCCACTTCTCCTGATCATACCCGGGCTTGTAGTAGTACAGCGACGGCGTGCGCCAGGCGCCCAGCTGATTGTACGCGCCCACGGCCGCCTCGGTGGTCTGGATGAAAATGGGCGCCCCGTCCCGCAGCTCCCCCGCCGCCCCTGCCAGCTTCAGCCGCACGGAGCTCGTCGTGGAGAGGTGCGGATAGTACTCCGTGGTGAACTCGATGGGGTTGGCCTCCTCGGCCATGGTGGAGATGAAGAAGCCGCTGGGCGACAGCAGCCGTACCGGCGTGTTTGCCTGCACCGGTGCGCCCGGCGGCACGGGGTGAACGTCCAGGCTCTCGGTGAAGATCGTTTCGTTCGCGGGCGGGGCGGGATACGGCGTGCGGACGCCGCTCCACGACGGGTACTGGTAGTAGGTGATGGATACTGGATCCTGCGGTGCCTTCCGCACCCCCAGATCGATGATGGCGTACGAGTGGTTGTAGTAGCCCTCGGCCGCGCCCAGCCGGTAGCGGGTGGGGTCCAGGTACGGGATCTGGGGATGCTTCACCGTGTACGGGTCTTCGCCCAGCGTCTCCTCGTACGCGCTCGCCCCGATCAGCCGGCCCTTCTGCAGCCCCATCACGCCGTCGGCGTACAGCACCAGGTTGTGCTCGTGGCCCCACAGCCACGCCGCCACCCGGTCGCGAAAGTACGGCTGGAACACGCCCAGCAGGTATTCGTTCAGCCACGGGCGCGCGCTGGAACGGATATCCTCGCCGGCGGAGAACAGCTGGTGGTGCGAGAGAAGGATGGTCTTGCCCCCGAACGTCTCCAGCTTGTCCCGGTGCCAGTCGGCCTCGGACGCCACCAGCGCCGGGGCGCGTTGAACGACGGGGTTGCCGTCGTTGTACCCCGTGTCCATTCCCAGGAACTGCCACGTGCCGTCCTCCGTGCGCAGGCAGAAGTAGCTGGCCGCCTGCCGCGCTGCGGGAATAGCCGTGTTCAGCGCGTCCAGCATGGGGTAGAAGCCGTGCCCGAACGCGTAGTAGTCGTGGTTGCCGGGCAGGTTGAACACGGGGATGTCCGGCCCCAGCACGTCACGAAGGATCTGGAGCGCCTGGTTGCTTTCGTCCGGCGTTCCCGAGTAGTAGATGTCGCCCAGGTGGATGACGGCGTCGACCCCCTTCTGCTTCATCACCGACAGCACCGCCCGCGCATCGTCCATGTTGGTGCCCCAGTCACCCAGAATGCCGACGCGGGCGTTGTTGGGCAGCTTCCACTGGATGACGGAGTAGTTGCGGTCGCTGTTCCCTTCGCGCCTCCAGTCGCGGTACAGCGCCGTGCCATACTGCAGCAGGTACTTGGCGTATATCTCGGCGCAGGTGATCCATCCCGGCCAGTCGGCCGAGCTGAACTTGCGAATTTCCGCCGTCAGTCGCGCGGCTTCGGCATCGTTGCCGGCAGCCATCGCCTCGCCCAGCGCTTTTGCGAATGCGGCGGCGTTCACGTCGTCGGGCGCCGCCGCCAACAGCGTGCGCGGGTCGGGCGACAAGCCCGCGGGGAGGGCAGTGGCCGCGGCGGCCGCGGTCGCTCCGCCGGCAGGCGCCAGCAGGGCTGGGCGGGGCGCGTTGCCCGCGGCCGCGGCCTTTGCGGCCGCGGAGGCCGCCTCTACCAGGTGGGTACCCAGGGCGCCGGTAAAGGAATCCGGCTCAGGCTGCGCCGCCGCGGCTTCCCTGGTCCCCGCGGCCGACGCCGTCGTGCGCAGGGTGCCGGGGGGCTGCGAGCGGGCGTGGGCGGCCACCGCGCTCTGGAAAAGCGAGTGGTCTGCGGCGCGGACGGTGCGGATGGGTGGAATGAACACGATGTGTCTCCTCACGTTTACGTAGAGAGCGTTGGCGTCGCCGTCTCAACGGGCGCGCTTTTCACATGCGCTTCCTGGTGGCGGGGTGGCGCTCGGTCAGATTGCTGCTCACTTCTGGACAGGCGCCGTGACGGCGGAGGGCGCGCGCGGAGATGGATCAGCACCTTCCACATGGATTGGCTCAAAAATGCTTGCAGTGGGTGCGGGGCTACCGGCAAGCCTCTCCTGCAGCGATCGCCTCACACGGCTACGCCGGGGACATGATCGGTGCCGTATTGACTGCGCTGAATACTCACTATGCGTCGCAAAATGTCAACGCACTCTGCAGCATCATTTTCGTGGCGGATCCAGCGACGGTGTGATTGTTTTCCGTGTAGATACAGAGGAAAGTCGTTGCAGCCAAGCGGAATGAGGGCACATTTCCAGCGCAAAGGCTGCAATGGGTACGAGCATCATCAAGGCTCGAAAGGTTCTGCCGTGCACGATCGGCGTATTGCGCGGCAGGCCGCGCTTTACCGCTCGATGGGCGAGCCCTTGAAGCGTGCGCAGAACTCCAGCGACGCAACCTGCCTCTGCGCCTGATCGCCAGAAAGCCGCCGTCGTCGCATAGGAGTAAAAACGTGCCCTGGCCGTCGACGGTCAGGGCGCGTTCGAGTTACCCATCTACTGCACGATGGCGGCTCTCAGCTCCTCGCGTGTATCGCCGGGGTCTTCGCGAGCCGGCACCCCTCTCGGCGCGGGGAGTGGATGTGCAAGGGGAGCACGCGCAGATCGGGCGTGCTACGTCACAAGCAGTCGTATGGGGTGCAGCCGCTGTAGAGGGCGCCACGTTCGATCGCACGAGTCACCGGCGCCGCAGCTGCCGCCGCAGGTATTACACGAGGATTTGCAGGTCCCGTTGCAGGACCGTCGCAGGTGGGGCAGCCCGGACACGTCCAGGCAGTGTTGATAGTGCACTGCTCGCCGAACACCGTCCCCTTTTCTTCTCCACCGGCGTGGTCGAGAAGCTGTCGGCGACCACACGCGAGGAAGCGACAGAGACGGCGATCCGGACTCCAGGTGCGCCTGAAGACTGAACGCTGTCCGTCGTCGATCAGCGCCTTCGGCTACCGGCATTTGCCGGCTCCGGTCCTGATGAGTGCCTCCAGGCAGAAAGACGTGGTGAGCGACTCGGAGCCCCACCAGACCTGGCTGGGCCACGGAGGTCCAGGGCCGCAGTAAAACGCCCGTTTAGGCCAACTTCCATCCGGCTGCTGCACGGAGACGAGCCAGGCGACTGCGGCAGCAAGGTCGGGAGACGCGTGCCCATAGTTGGTCAGCGCGCACAGGGCCAGAGCTGTCTGCAACTCATCGCCGAAGGAGCCGTTCGTGCCCTGCCGCTCCAGAATCCGTGCGACCACGGCGTCTCGCGAGGTCGCGAGCCCATCGCAACCGTGAACGAATGCGCGAGATACCGCGTAGTGGAGCGCGAGTGCGTCGAGGTAGTACCAGGTTCTGTCCATTTCGGCACCGTCCAGGAGCAGGTCGTTGAGCCACGCGATCACCCCACGCGTTTCCGACCGCTCGCCCAGGTACAGCAGGACGTTGGCGTTGACCACGCTGTCCACGTCGTTGAACGCCGCGGGCTGTCGCAGCCAAGTCTTGAACAGCCCTTCCGGTGTCCGGTTCGACAGGATCGCGGATTCGTTCTCCACGGCTGAA
>NZ_DATBNB010000177.1 GCF_036554565.1 Longimicrobium sp.
CCCCCCCGCGCCTTCGTTCATCCCTGTGCACGGTGCACTGTCGTCTACCGCGCTCCGTTTTCACGCGAGGCGTGGAGGATAAAGAGAGAGCCGCGGAGGGCACCCTGCCACCTCCGCGGCTCTTCCGTTCCTCCGCGGCTCCGCGTAAACGCGTTTCCGGGAGCTCAGAGGACGATGTCACCGCCGGGATCGTTCGCCGGCTTCATGGCGCGCAGCTGGTCGCGCGAGCGCTGCAGCGCGGCCTCCGTCGCCGCGCGGTCGATCCGGATGCGCAGGGTGGACGCATCCACCTGCTCCTCGCGATCCACGACCAGCACGTCTCCCTCGCGCACTCCCGTCGGAAGCAGGGCGAGCGGAAGGTGCAGCAGCTTGCCGTCTGCCTCGAGTGCGGCGATGCCCTCTTCGATGGCGTCGATCGTCCAGGTGGTGCGTGCCGGCAGGGTGTTCATAGAGCGGGCATGCTGCGCGCACGTACCTCGATCCGGACCTGAACCGTGGGCAATGGCCGTCCGCCCCCATGCTGCTCCCACAGCGGAGCGGTGAGGGTCAGGATGGACTGGCCTGGGCGCTGTGCCCGCACTCCCCCGAAACCGGTGAGTACGGCGGCTCCTGGCTGCATCGCTCGATCATAGGCGGGGAGCACACCCAGGCGCCGACCGCTCGCATCGAACGCATGCACACGAAGGGAGTCGAACGAGAAACTCTGTCCGACGGCGAGCGCGAGCTCCGCGGGCTCCGCTCGCAATGAGGCGATTCGGGGCACGACCTCGGCCAGGCGCGATCCCGGGATCACATCCGGACCTTCGGATCCCGGGCGCACCTCGTGTCCAACGAGAACCTCAGTCGTCCGCCGTTCGCCGGACGAAACGGTTCCCCTCGCGCAGCCTGCACTGAATGCGGCAGCCGCCAAGAGGATCAGGAGCGTTCGAGTTAATGGCATGTGGATACCGTTCGAGGGTGGATGCACGCCGGCCGCGAAGACTCTACAGCGGCGGTGTCGACTCCGGCGGACGGCGATGCCGGGTGGCCTGCTCGAAGGCGTACCCGATCTGGATCAGCACGGGTTCGCTCCAGGCGTCGCCCAGGATCTGCAGCCCGGTGGGAAGGCTTCCCTGCACGTAGCCCATCGGCACCGAGATGGCCGGAAAGCCGGTGGGAGGCGAGAGCTGCCAGCTGTTGTTGCCGTGCGGCGTGTTGAGGTCGCCGATGAGTCGGGGCGGGTTGCTCCACGTGGGGTACACCAGCGCGTGCAGCCGCCCGGCCGAGAGCACGGCCCGCACCCCCGCGCGGAGCTTGGGCACGTTGGCGACGGCCTCGCGGCACGCCTCGTCCTCCTCCGGCGAGGTGAAGCGCTGGAACTCGCGCAGGCGCCCCGCGATGGACGGGTGGAATTTCCCCGATGCGACGATCTCGTCCAGGTTCTTCACGGGCGCACGCGGCCCGAGGCTCGCCAGGTACGCGTTGATGTCCGTCTTGAAGCGCCCGCACCAGAGCGAGCCGGAGATGGTGTCCAGCTCCGGGATCTGCACGTCCACCACTTCCGCGCCCGCGCTCCGCATCACCCGCAGCGCCTCCTCGAAGCGCGCGAGCACCGCGGTGTCGGTGGCCGGGGTATTCGACAGCTGGCGCACCACCCCGATCCGCTTGCCGCGAAGGCCGTCGGCGCGGAGGTGCGCGGCGTACCCCTCACGCGGCAGGCGTCCCCGGCTCTCGGCGGTGACCGGGTCCGCGGGGTCATGACCGGCGATGACGTCCAGCACGCGCACCGCGTCGGCCACGGTGCGCGCCATGGGACCGCCCACGTCGCGGTCCAGGTACAGCGGCACGATCCCGTCGCGGCTGGTCAGCCCCATGGTGGAGCGGATGCCCACCAGCGCCGCGTGCGAGGCCGGTCCGCGGATGGAGTTGCCGGTGTCGGTGCCGAGCCCCACCACGCCCAGGCTCGCCGCCACCGCCGCCGCCGTGCCGCCGCTGGACCCGGCCGTACCGCGGGTGAGGTCATACGGGTTGCGGGTGTAGCCGGGGAGCATGGACCCCACGGTCTCGTACGGCGTGAAGGCGAACTCGGCCATGTTGCTCTTGGCCAGGACGATGGCCCCCGCCTCCCGCAGGCGGCGCACCTGGAACGCGTCGTCCGGGGGAACGGAGCCGGCCAGCGCGAGCGAGCCCGCGGTGGTGGGCAGGTCGCGGGTATCGTAATTGTCCTTGACGATCACCGGAATGCCGTGCAGCGGCCCCATGAACCTCCCCGTCCGCCGGAACTGCCGATCCAGCGAATCCGCCACCGCGAGCGCGTCGGGATTCACCGTGATCAGCGAATTCAGGTACGGGCCCCGCCTGTCGTATGCATCGATGCGCGCCAGGTGCGCCTCCACCAGCGCCCGCGCGGTCAGCCGCCCGTCGCGGAATGCGCGGTGGATATCCTCGATCCCGGCCTCCCGCACCTCGAAGCGCGGAGCCTGCGCTTCGGCCGAAGCGGCGCTGCCGGCGGCGAGGGGAAGAGCGATGGCAAGGGACGCCAGCCATCCAAGAAGCAGAGATCGCATGCGGTTCACTGTACCTCCTGCAAATGAAACTACGTCAGCGGATGAGGGATCAGCGCCCGCACCGGCCCGCGCGCCACTCCCGCGGCTCGCACTCGAAGCCGCCTTCGGCCCACAGCCCCCGGCGAGCCGCCCGGGCCTGCCGCACGGCCGCGCGGATGCGGTCGGCGTGGCGCACGTTGGGCGGATACACGAGCGCCACCGCATATCCCGACCGCGCCATCTCTTCGTTGACCATCCGCCCGTCCGGCAGCCAGGCGTATGCCAGGAGGCGCTCGAACTGGTCCCGCTCCCGCACGTCTGTTTCCAGTCGCACGCGGGTACCCGGCGGCGCGAGCGCGCGCAGGGCGTCGACGGCCGCGTCGCCGCTGGCGCCCTGCCCCAGTTCGGGCGCGTCGATCATCAGCAGGCGCACGCGCGGGCCGTCCGCGCACCGCAGCGTGTCGCCGTCGCGGATTCCGTCCCGAGCCACGACACAGGCCAGCCCGCCCGCGTCTGGATCATCGGAGCGCCGGGACGCGGCGGTCGAATCGCCTTCCTCCTTGGATCCGAACTCGATCGTGGAGACGATGGGCGGCGTGGCGCCGCGCGTGCCCGCGTCCTCTACCGGGGGCGGCTCGCAGGCGGCAAGTGCGGCCGCGAGAAGCATCCACCCGCCCGCTCGCCGCACATCCATCAGTAGCTGGAGCCCATCATGATGCCGCTCAGGTCCGCGTCGGCGGAGGAGGGGGCGGCCAGGCGGGCATGCAGGTCGAAATCGCCCGGGTTGCTGGCGGCCGCGCGCGCCACCTCGAAGCTGACCGTGCCGGTGCGCACCAGTTCGGCCAGGTGCTGGTCGAACGTCTGCATCCCGTAGTTCTCGCGCCCGGCCGCGATGTGGTCGCGGATTTCCGTGGTGCGTTCGGGGTCGCGGATGCAGTCCTCGATTGTCCCCGTGCGCAGCATCACCTCTGCCGCCACCGCGCGGCCCTGGCCCTCGGCCCGGGGGAGCAGGCGCTGCGAGATCACCCCGTGAAGCGCGTCGGAAAGCCGCAGCCGCACCGTGTTCTGCTCGTCGGTGGGAAAGGCGGCGATCAGGCGGGAGATGGTGTTGGTGGCGTCCTTGGTGTGCAGCGTGCTGATCACCAGGTGCCCCGTTTCGGCGGCCTTCAGCGCGATTTCGATGGTCTCGGGGTCGCGCATCTCGCCGATCAGGATCACGTCCGGGTCCTGCCGCAGCGCCGCCCGCAGCCCCTTGTGGAACGAATCGGTGTCGGTGCCCACCTCGCGCTGCGAGATGGAGCAGTGGTTGTCGCGGTGAAGGAACTCGATGGGATCTTCCAACGTGACGATGTGGCGCTCGGAATGCTGGTTCATGTGCTGGATCATCGCGGCCATCGTCGACGTCTTGCCACTTCCCGTCACGCCGGTCACCAGCACCAGCCCCCGCTCCGCCAGCGCCATCCGCTCCACGACGGTCGGCAGCCCCAGGCTTTCCAGCGTGGGCACCTCGAAGGGGATCACGCGCAGGATCACGTTGAAGCTTCCGCGCTGCCGCATGATGTTCACGCGGAAACGCCCCGTCCCCGACAGCCCCCACGAGCAGTCGAAGTCCATCATCTCGTCGATCTGCGACCGCGCGCGCTCGTTGGGCAGCACCTTCAGCGCGAAGGCGCGCGAATGGTCGGGCGTCAGCTTCTGCCGGGTGAGCGGCACCAGGCGCCCGTTGATGCGCGCGCGCACGAAGTCGCCGCCCTTCACGTGGATGTCGCTGGCCCCGCGCTCCACCGCCGCCGCAATGATCTTTTCCACCGGGTACTGACTCCGGGATGCGACCGCCCCGCCCAGTGGGGGTGCGGCTTGGGGAGATGGAAGGCGCGGACGGGTGCCGCGCGCAGGGTCGTGTGCCTAACGATAACATTCGCAACGTCGCACGGCACCCGCCACCAACCGCCTATTCTTGTGGTTCAACACGGCGAAGGGCGGCGGAACGCGCCCAGACCTGTTACCTTCATCCCGTTCCGCACTCACGCACTGACGCACTCACGCACTGCAATGATCGTCAAGCGCTTCTACGACGAAAAGCTCGCGCAGGCCAGCTACCTGATCGGCTGCGGGGCCACGGGCGACGCGCTGGTGGTAGACCCCAGCCGCGACGTGGAGCAGTACGTACGCGCCGCCCAGGCGGAGAAGCTTCGCGTGACGGCGGTGACGGAAACGCACATCCACGCCGACTACGTCTCGGGAAGCCGCGAGCTGGCGGCGCGAACGGGGGCGCGCCTCTACCTCTCGGCCGAGGGGGGCGACGACTGGCAGTACGCTTTTGCCGCCGGGGACGGGGCGACACTGGTGCGCGACGGCGACCGCTTTTCCGTGGGCAACGTGCGGGTGACGGTGCTCCACACGCCCGGGCACACGCCGGAGCACCTGAGCTTTCTGATCACCGACGCGGCCGCCGCCGACCGGCCCATCGCGGCGGTGACGGGCGACTTCATCTTCGTGGGCGACGTGGGGCGGCCGGACCTGCTGGAAAAGGCGGCCGGCGTGGCGGGAACGATGGAGGCGGGGGCGCGCAGCCTGTTCGCCAGCCTGCGGCGCTTCAAGGCCGAGCAGCCCGACTGGCTGCAGATCTGGCCCGGGCACGGCGCCGGCTCCGCCTGCGGCAAGGGGATGAGCGCCATTCCCCACAGCACGCTGGGCTACGAGAAGCTGTTCAACTGGGCGGTCTCGGAGGAGAGCGAGGACGCCTTCGTCCGCACGGTGCTGGCGGGCCAGCCCGAGCCGCCGAAGTACTTCGCGCAGATGAAGCGCATCAACCGCGAAGGCCCGGCCCTGCTGGACGGCTTCCCCCAGCCGGCGCGGATGGAGGCGGACGCGCTCGCGGCGGTGCTGCAGGGCGGGGCGATGGTGGTGGATACGCGCTCCACCGACGCGTTCGGGCAGGGGCACGTCCCCGGCACCATCAACATCCCGTTCAACAAGTCGTTCAGCACCTGGGCGGGATCGCTGATTCCTTTCGGCCAGCCGTTCTACCTGCTGATGGCCGACGAGTCGGGCGCGGCCGTGGCCGAGGCGGTAAAGGACCTGGCGATG
>NZ_DATBNB010000178.1 GCF_036554565.1 Longimicrobium sp.
TAGTTACCCTCGACGGAAAGAATGGCACCTGGAAAGGTAGCGGAAGCGGTGACGCGGCCTCGTTCGTGTATGCGGCCAAATGGGTACCCGCGCCCAACTCCCTGATCGTCCAGCAGTTCCGCAGACCGGTGTATGCTTCGCTGGCCCACGGAATGGACCAGCCTAACACCAGTCCCGGCACCCCCCCGCTGCTCCCGCGGGTTGCGCTGGAGCGACGGGCGATGGAAGTGCGAACGCTGCGGGCCGCGTTGCTGGCCGGGAGGCCTGATGGCCTGATCAACAAGGCTGACCTGTACGCGCAGGTAACCATCGGCAACCAGACGTTCGTCGAGGCCACCCAGCAGGGCAGGGACGAGATCCAGCCGGCGTGGCTCTCGGTGGGCTTTGTCCCGGAAACGGAGGCGGTGATACCTGTGCGGTATGAGATGTTCGACGAGGCCGGACCTTTGAAACTCCCCGTTACGATCGACGTGGGTCCCCGCGCCGGGCTCACCTTTGCCACTTTCAAACTCGCGGTACGCGGGCACGCCCTCGCGGGCGACCTGAATGGTGTGCACGATGCAAAGACGAACGCCGCGATCCTCCGCGGCGGCGGGGGAGACCAATACCCGGCCTCGGTGACCCTGTATGTCACCGTACGTGAGCTGCAGACGCACTCCGCGCCCTGACTCGGAAAAGCACCTGATTTTCATCCGCTCGGGATGAAGCCGGCATGGATGCAGAACCGGGGGAAGCAGGGAGGCATTCTCCCTGTTTCCCCCGGTTCCGCTGTCCACCGCGCTTGGCGCGCCACACTGGCTCCCTTCCCCCGCGCAGTTTGCGGGGGAAGGGTTGGGGACGGGGGGGGCGCCAGCCCGAGCACCGGGCTGCATTGCGACGCACTCAAGCCCGAAGTGTACCTCCTTCGGAGCTTTCCGCTTTCCTTGCGGCGGATTCATCCGCTCCGGCGGGGCGCGGACGGTTCGCCCGGCATCGGCGGCCGTGGTATACTCCGTGACGGAGCAGGCCGCGTTTCGATGGCCTGAGCATCCCCCGGAGCCCATCTCCCAAACGAATGCCCGATCCCGCCGGCGGCGCGCCCGAGCCCGAGAACGTCTACCACAAGGGGTACTTCCCCCGCGTTCGCGACAAGCTGGCGCGGACGGCGGACGGCGTGCGGCTGCTGGTTACGAATCCGGCCCGGGTGCCGGCCGCGGCCGGGGCGTGGCTGGGCGAGCAGCTGGAGAAGGACGCGCTGTTCTTTCAGGCGGGGCTGTTCGGCGGATGGGCGGTCCTCAAGGCCGGCTTTCGCGCCCTCGGACGCGGGCTGCGCCATCCCGTACACCGCCGATGGATCCTGGGACTGATCGCCCTGATCGCCTTTCTTCCCGGCTTTACCTGGCAGCGCTGCGGCTTCCGCGGCTGCCCCGACGTCGGCAAGCTGGCGGCGCTGCAGCCCGGCGGCGCCGCGCGAGTGTTCGACGCCCGCGGCCAACTGCTGGCCGAGCTGGCGCCCACGCGCTGGGCAGTGGTGGCGCTGGCCGACCTTCCGCCCTACGTGGCGCAGGCGTTCGTCGCCGTGGAGGACCAGAACTTCTACGAGCACCGGGGCGTGCACTGGCCGCGGTTCATCGCGCAGTCCATCAAGAACCTGATCCCCGGCGGGCGAAGCCAGGGCGCCAGCACCATCAGCATGCAGGTGGCGCGGAACGTGTTTCCGGACCGCCTTCCCGCCGCCGACCGCAGCGTCAAGCGCAAGGTCCTGGAAATCCGCGTCGCGCGAGAGATCGAGCAGCGCTACAGCAAGGCGCAGATCCTTCAGACGTACCTGAACAACATCTACTTCGGCGAGGGGGTGTACGGCATCGAGTCCGCCGCGCGCATCTACTTCGGCAAACACGCGTCGCAGCTCAAGATGTCGGAGGCGGCGCTGCTCGCCGGGCTGCCCAAGGCGCCCACGCACTACAGCCCGCGCCGCAACATGGCGCACTCCGTCCAGCGCCGGAACCTGGTGCTGTCGCTGATGGCCGCGCAGGGCCGCATCACCGCCGGCCAGGCGCGCGCCTCCAAGGACGCCGAGGTGCGGCTGGCCCGGCTGCGGCCCGAGATGCGGCCCCGCACGCGCTTTCCCTACTTCGTGGAGCACGCGCGGCGGATGCTGGAGGCGGAGCTGGGGCCGGCGCTGTACGCGGGGGGCCTTCGCATTCACACCACGCTGGATCCCCGCATCCAGCGCGCGGCGGAGCAGAACGTGGAAGCGCAGGTGCGGGCCATCGAGAACGGCCGGTTCGGCAAGTTCACCGGCCCGCGTCGGGCCGCGTACCGCGACAGTACCGAGACGCCGTACCTGCAGGGCGCCGCGATGGTGATGAGCGCGCGGACGGGCGACGTGCTGGCCCTGGTCGGCGGACGCTCGTACGACGAGTCGGCGTTCGACCGCATGACGCAGGGGCTGCGGCAGCCGGGGTCCGCCTTCAAGCCGTTCGTCTACGCCGCCGCCGTCGCCGAGGGCGTCACCCCCACGGACCGGGTGGTGGACGACACCGTCCGCCGCGAGCTGCCGGGGGGAGAGGTGTGGACGCCGCGCAACTTCGACGGCCGCTACCGGGGCGCGGTGACCGTCCGCACCTCGCTGCGTCAATCCATCAACACCATCGCCGTCAAGCTGGCGGAGCAGGCCGGGCTCGACGACGTGGAGCAGGTGGCCCGGCGCGCCGGCATCACCCGCGACATCCCGCCGCTTCCGTCCGTCGCCATCGGCGCCACGGCGGTGCGGCCGATGGAGCTGGTGCGCGCCTACACGCCCTTCGCCACGCTGGGCGACCGGGTGGAGCCGCGCTTCGTCACCCGCGTGGAAGACCGCGACGGCAAGGTGGTCTGGCGGGCGCGGGTCAAGCGGCGTCGGGTGATGGACCGCGGCGTCGCCTTCGTGGTGACCACCATGCTGCGCGGCGCCATCGACCGGGGGACGGGGACCGCCGCCCGCGCGGCGCTCGGCGCAGGCATCCCCGCAGCGGGAAAGACCGGGACGACGAACGACGCCACCGACGCCTGGTTCGTCGGCTACACGCCCGACCTCGTCGCCGCCGTGTGGTTCGGGTTCGACCGGCCGCGCACCATCATCCGCCAGGGATCGGGCGGCACGCTGGCGGCGCCGGTGTGGGGGCGGATCATGCGCGTGGCGCAGCGCGGGACGCCGGAGCCGTGGAAGGCCCCCGGGGGCGTGGTGCGGCGCACGGTGGCCGTGTCGGGC
>NZ_DATBNB010000179.1 GCF_036554565.1 Longimicrobium sp.
GCTCCCGGCGTGCACGCCGGGCCCCGCGTGCACGCCGGGGTGGTAGCCCAGAAAGGTGAGCAGCGCGATCCCGCCCGGGCGCAGCACCCGGTGCAGCTCGTCGATCCACAGGTGCTGCTGCTCCTCGCTCAGGTGCGTGAAGACGGAAAGGGCGTAGACCAGGTCGAACTGCTCGTCGGGATACGACAGCGGCGGCAGCGGCTGGTTCACCCCGAAGGTGGCGAAGGGAAGGTTCCCCTGGCACCAGGCGATGGCCTCGGCGTCGATGTCGGTGCCGTAGAAGCGGGTGCCGGACGCCATCTCGCGGAACCAGAGCAGGGTGCGCCCGCACCCGCAGCCGAAGTCCAGCACCCGCTCGCAGCCGGCAACGCTCCGCCCCACCCGCCCGAGCGCCGCCTGGATCTCGTCGCGGCTCAGCCGTCCCAGGCGCAGGTACATCTCGACGTCGGAGCTCCCCTGCACGCGGTAGCGCAGGGAGATGGGCGCCACCCCCTGCACCCCCAGCTGCGCGAGCTTCACCTGGTCGTAGAAGCTCACCGCCCAGCTGGCGGCCATGGTGCCCGCCCGGTACGCCTGCATGGCGAGCTGAAAGCCGGGGGGTGCGCTCATCGAGGGCATCTCCGGCCGGTCCGCGGCGGGGTCACGGTGTGCGCTCCAGGACCACGATGTCCTGGTACGCGTTCAGCCCCAGCGGGATGTAGTCGAGCACCCGGAAGTAGCGCGCGAACGTCTTTTCCACGTACTCCCGCGAGTGGTAGGTGAGCTGGTACCACTCCGGAAAGATCCCGCGGTGCAGCAGGGAGGGAACGAAGAGGATTCCCTTCTCGTGCACCTGGGCCTGGAGCTCCGGGCCAAGGTCGCCGCGAACGCGGTCGGGCCCGTGCACCGTGAGCAGCAGCACGCCCCCCGGACGGGTGACCCGCCGCAGCTCCTCGAGCCAGCGGCACTGGTACTCCTCGTCCAGGTGGGTGAGCACCGAGATGGCGTACACCAGGTCGAAGCTGCCCTCGGGGTAGTCCAGGGGCGGCATCGGCCGGTTGTTGGTGAAGGTGGCGAACGGCAGGTTGCGCCGGCACCACTCCGCCGCTTCAGCGTCGGTGTCGGTGCCGTACAGGCGGGTGGTGCCCGCCAGCTCGGAAAGCCAGAGCAGCGTCCGCCCGCAACCGCAGCCGAAGTCCATGACGTCGCTGAAGTCGCTCATCCGCCGGCCGATGCGGCCCAGCGCGGCCTCCAGGTCCTGGCGCGAGCGCTGGCCCACCTGCAGGAAGCCGCCGAGCGAGCCGTCGCCGTGCACCCGGTGGCGCAGGTAGATGGGCGGCACCGCGGGAAAGGGCGTCCCGCTGATGGCCAGCTGGTCCCACACGCTGATGTACCAGCTGAAGATGCGGGTGGCCATGCGGTACCCGCCCATCGCCAGCTGCTCCAGGGGCAGGGTGCCCCCCATCGGCGGATCTGCGTTCACTGCCATTGCGTCTGCCCTTTCGGCGTTGTGATGTGGCTTGCCGGAGCCCGGCCTGGTCTCCTTCACCCGCGTCACTGCACCTCCGAGATCGGGTCGTCCGGCGTGCGGACGGGCGGCGAGCCGGGAGTCGGGGCCGGCGTGCCGGGAGCCGGCGAGGGCGAGCCGGGAGCAGGCGCAAGCGAGCCGGGAGCCGGCGCAACCGAGCCGGGAGTCGGCGCAAGCGAACCGGGAGCCGGCGCAACCAAGCCGGGAGTCGGCGCGGGCGAGCCGAGCGTCGGCGTGGAGGCATCCACACCGGGCACGGCCGTCACGGGCGCGGCCGTCCCCGGCGGAACCTGGGTGCGCAGCGTCCGCAGCTCCTGCACGACCGACACGGGCTTCGCGCTGATGCGCAGGGAGGTGAGCGGCAGGTGGTCCGCCGTCAGCCAGCCGGAGGTCTCCAGGAAGGAAACCGATGCGTCGATCAGCGCGGTGGTGAGCGGATCGTTGGGAACGTTGAAGTACTGGAGCGGGGGGCTCAGGCGGTGTGCGCGCTCCGTTCCCAGGAGCAGCTCGGTCTGGAACACCACCGCGTCGGTGCTGGCCTCCAGCAGCATCTCGATCAGCGCGAGCGGCTTGGCGGGATCGAACAGCCACTTGCCGTAGCCCCACGGCGCCACCCCGCCGGCGAAGGTGGGGGCCAGGAACTCGGTGTCGGTGACCAGGTTGCGGCCGGTGCTCACCGAAAAGAGCAGGATGTCTTCCAGCGGCACCCCCGCGGCCAGCGCCTGCGCCAGCCCGATCATGGCCGGGTTGTTGGCGACCACGCCCCCGTCCACGAAGCCGGGGCCGGTCCCCGACATTCCCTGGTAGATCGGCTCCTCGACGGGGGCCGCGGCGGTGCGCAGCGCCACGTCCACCACCAGCTCGTCCAGGTCCGGCTCGGTTCCTACCTGGCGCGGGAAGTTGTGGTACACCTTGGGCTTCCAGGACCGCAGCGGGCCCGGCTCGCCGTTGTCGAGCTGAAAGGCGGTGATCGACACCTTCTTCTTCAGGTCACCCAGCTTCATGTCGGCGCCGAAGTAGCCGATGAAGAACTGGCGCAGGTCGTTGCTGCTGAAGAGCGAGGTCGCGCCGACGGCGGCCATCCCCAGGTGCACCGCCGCGCCCCACAGGTTCCAGAAGGCGCCCATCATCTTGTAGATGTTGGTGGGGTCGAACGGATTGAACGTCGCGAGTGCCTGGGGCGACAGCTCGGGAACGGCCTGCTGCACGTTGGACAACAGCTGCTGGACGGCCCGCGGGTCCCCCTGCAGCACCTGCTCGGGCGCCACGCCGGCAAGGAAGTTGGACGGAAGCAGCCCGCGCAGGGCGCTCTGGTTCACCTGCTGCCAGAACTGGGTGATCTCGGCCAGCGCCTCGGTGGGGTGGTCCTTGCTGGCAAAGAACAGCGAGTTCATTCCGCCGGCGGAAACGCCGGTGAACAGGTCCACGTGGTCCAGCAGGTCGCTCGTTCGCTGGCCCTGCGGAAGGCGGTTGTTGACCATCTGCAGCAGGGTGGCGGTGTTCCAGCCGTAGCCGCCGTCCATCGAGAGAATGCGATACTGTGGCATCGTTCGGCTCCTCCAGGCCACCTGGCCTGATTTGCGCCTGCTGAGGTCCGGGGGGCGGGGACCGGAGTGTCCCGCGCCCTGGCCGGCGATGGTACATCGTTGGGCGGCGTGGAGCGTTCCGCGCCCCGCCGCCGGAGCTACGCGCCTGCCCGCGCTTCTTCCAGGCGGCGCCCGAG
>NZ_DATBNB010000180.1 GCF_036554565.1 Longimicrobium sp.
GAAGCCGGCTGCCCATCCGGCGCCGGTCGCGCGCACCTCCGTCGGGTACACCTCGGGGGTGGCGGCGTAGACGGCGCCCCACGCGCCCAGGTTGAAGAACGAGAGCAGGCAGCCGGCGACCAGGATGGCGTCGCGCGACTCGGCCCCCGCGAACAGCAGTGCGGCGAGCGCCGAGCCGGCCAGGAACGTGGCCAGGGTGGGCCGCCGGCCCCACTTTTCGATCAGGTAGGCCGACACCGCGTAGCCCGGCAGCTGCGCCAGGGTGATGATCAGCGTGAACTCGAAGGACTTTACGAGCGAAAAGCCTCGCTGCACGAGGAGCGTCGGCAGCCAGATGAAGGCGCCGTAGTACGCGAAGTTGATCCCGAACCACACCAGCCACAGTGCCAGCGTCCGCCGCGCCAGCGTGCCGCGCCACAGCTCGCCCAGCCCCACGCGCCGAGCGGGGTTTGCCGCGACGGACGGGGAGGGTTCCGTGGGAGCGGGCACGCCAGCGGCGGATTCGAAGCGGCGCACCACCTCTTCGGCCTCGG
Organism: Longimicrobium sp.; assembly: GCF_036554565.1. NCBI lineage: Bacteria > Pseudomonadati > Gemmatimonadota > Longimicrobiia > Longimicrobiales > Longimicrobiaceae > Longimicrobium > Longimicrobium sp. Next base: position 534 of record NZ_DATBNB010000180.1, read on the forward strand.
CCGAGCGGCCCTGCGACTCCAGGAAGCGCACCGACTCGGGAAGCGCGCGGCGGACGACGCCCGAGTAGAGCGCTGGGATGGCGCCCAGCGCGAACGCCCATCGCCAGCCGTTCTCCGACGTGGGGATCACGTACGTGCCGATCACGGCGGCCAGGATCCATCCCACCGCCCAGAACGCCTCCAGCATCACCACGATGCGGCCGCGGATGCGCGCGGGAGAAAACTCGCTGACCAGCGTGGACGCCACCGGCAGTTCCGCGCCGAGCCCAAAGCCGATCAGGAAGCGAAACACGAGCAGCGACGCCACCGACCACGAGAACGCCGCCGCGCCCGTGGCCAGGCCGTAGATCAGCAGGGTGCCCGCGAACACCGTGCGCCGGCCCCGGCGATCGGCGACACTGCCGCCCAGGCTGGCGCCCAGCGCCATGCCGATGAAGCCCACCGCGCCGATCCACGCCACGGTAGGCGCATCGAGCCCCCACTGCCTAGCGAGCGCGGCCATGACGAACGAGATCAGCCCCACGTCCATGGCATCCATCGCCCAGCCGGCCCCGGCGACGAGGAGCAGGCGGCGGTGGATGGGCGTGAACGGCAGGCGGTCGAGCCGGTCGGCGCGGGAAAGGGCGGCCATGGGTCCGTGGTCTGGTGAAACAGCGCTGCGGCGTGCCAGATTCAATCCCCAGGCCACGGCCTGTGCCACCCTTCATCCGCCAGCGAGCGAACGGAATGCCCCGCGCCCCGGAACCCGGCTTCGAAGACCGCGTCCGCGAAAGCTTCGCCCGCCAGCGGCTGATGGAAACGCTGGGCGCGCGGCTGGTGCGCGTGGCGGCGGGCGAGGTGGACGTAGAGCTGGACGTTCGCGATGAGGTGGGCCAGCAGCACGGCTTCGTGCACGCCGGCGCCGTGGCCTCCATCCTGGACAGCGCCGCCGGGTTCGCCGCCTACACGCTGATGCCGGCCGATGCGGGCGTGCTGAGCGTGGAGTTCAAGGTGAACCTGCTGGCCCCCGCGCGCGGCGAGGTGATCGTGGCCCGGGGGCGGGTGGTGCGCGCCGGGCGCACGATCAGCGTGGTGACGGCGGATGCGTTCGGCGTCGAGGGCGGACGCGAGACCCACGTCGCTACCTTCACGGGCACCATGATGACCATCCAGGGCCGGCCAGGCGTCGCGGGCTGACGCGCGTCCTGCCCCCCGACACGCCAGCGATCGCACGTTCCCATCCACTTCACCCGTACCCGATTTCCACATGCGCATCTTTTCGCTGATCCCACTCGCGCTCGCCACGCTGGCCGCCTGCGCGCCCGCGTCGCCGGCCGGATCGTCCCCCGCTCCGTCGGCCGCCGCGCAGGACTCCACCGTGATCGTGCTGGTGCGCCACGCCGAAAAGGCCGGTGCGGCGGGGGAAGCCGATCCGCTGCTGAGCGCGACGGGCGAGGCCAGGGCGCGCGCCCTTGCCGAGGCGCTCCGCACGAGTCGCGTCGACGAGATCATCGTCACGCAGTACCGGCGCACGGGGGCCACCGCCGCCCCGACCGCGTCCGCGCTGGGCATCGTTCCCGACACGTTCAGCACCCGCGCACCGGATCACCCCGCGGCCGTCGCCGCGGCGGCCCGGGCCCACCGGGGCAAGACGGTTCTCGTTGTGGGGCACAGCAACTCCGTTCCGGCGATCATCACGGCCTTGGGCGCGGGGCCCATGGCGAACCTGTGCGAGGCGGAGTACTCCCACCTGTTCGTCGTGGTGCTCAAGGACGGCGCTTCGCCGCGCCTGGAGCGGCGCACCTACGGCGCGCCCGACCCTCCCGGCGCGTCGAACTGCCCTCGGTAGCGCGTCGGCGGCCGGGGCGCATCGGCGGTTTCGGGCGGTGCGGTGTACAGGGTTTGTGCGCCCGCCGGCGATGCGGGGCAGGTTTCAGCGGATGCAGGGTCGTCCGCGATGTGGAGCGAGCGAAAGGGAGCGATCGATGACGGATGCGGGACGCGAAGTGGCTACGCTGGGCGGGGGATGCTTCTGGTGCACGGAAGCGGTGTTCGTGGACCTGCGCGGGGTGGACCGCGTGGTGTCGGGATACATGGGCGGGCCGCTGCCGAATCCCTCGTACGAGCAGGTGTGCTCGGGGCGCACGGGGCACGCCGAGGTGGTGCAGGTGACCTTCGACCCGGCCGAGATCTCGTTCCGCGAGATCCTGGAGATCTTCTTCACCACGCACGATCCCACGACCCTCAACCGCCAGGGCGGCGACGAGGGGACGCAGTACCGCTCCGTGGTCTTCTATCACGACGACGAGCAGCGGCGCGTGGCCGAAGAGGTGATCCGCGAGTTGACGGAGCGCCGGCTGTTCGACGATCCCATCGTCACCGAGGTGAGCCCCGCGTCCGAGTTCTACCGGGCGGAGAGCTATCACCAGGACTACTACGCGCGGAACCCCTACCAGGGCTACTGCCAGGTGGTGATTGCGCCCAAGGTGAGCAAGTTCCGCAAGGCATACACGTCCCGCCTCAAGCGCTGATCGACGGCGGCCGGTCCGGAATCTCCCGGATCGGCCCACCCCATCCGTCACAAACCGCATGGCTCGGGCGTAGACACGTGCGTCCATCCGCCGGAACCCTCACGCCAGATCCGATGTCCATCCTTCGCCCTTCGCGCATCCTGCTGGCGGCGGCCCTGGCGTGCGCCGCGGCTCCGTCCGCCGCCCAGCAGCCGGGGGGATCGCGCCCCGAAGTCGGCGTGATGCCCTACTTCGGCACCGCGTTCACGGCCGCGGTACAGGCGGGCTTGCAGATCCAGGTGCGCCCCTCGGCCGACAGCGAGTGGACCTTCTTCGCCGACTACAACCGCTGGCTCTGGGGGCTCGTCTGCGTGGCCTACGACGGCGTGGACGAGAACGGGGACACGTACTTCGATGACGGCCGCTGCGGGGAAGAGGGCAACGCCATGCACATGGGCGTGATGCGCACGTTCAACCCCGCGGGAGTGTGGCAGCCCTACGTGTCGGCGGGGGCCGGGCTTTCGGAGGTGGTGACCAAGGCCAGGGATGATCGCCCGTCGTTCGTGCTGGAGAGCGGCGTGGACATCGGCGGCCGGAAGATGCTGAACGGCCGGCTGGGGCTTCGGTACCAGACCCGGCCCGGCGCGAGCGGCGGCGGACTGCCCGCCGACTTCGTCGGGCCCGTGATGGCGCTGCGGCTGACGTTTTAGGCGACACGCAGACCGATTCAGCCTGAGCGAAGACGAAGCCCCCCACCAGACCAGGCGAGGGGCTTCGTCGTGCCCTACTTCTTCGGGCCGTTGTTGCCTCGTCCACCGCCGGACGGGTTGCCCGTTGTGCTCGGGCCGTTGGGGGGACGGGGTGTGCTGTTGGCCATGGTGATCTTCTCCTGGAGTTCCCTTGCAACTGCGCGAGCACGGAGGGATAGCCGCTGCCCGCAGGCGCTCGGTAACACCGGCGCGCCAATCCATACGATGAACGGGCGCGCAAGTTTCATGACATAAATAGGATACCTCGCGGAGACAAAACGAAGGGGGCGCGGAGAACGATCCTCCGCGCCCCCTCCGTGTTGTCCGTGCCCTCCGTGTGAGACCGATCAGTTGTCTTGGATCCTCACGCGATCGGAGCTGCCGCGGCCGAACGTCTCCGGGCTGTACATCTCTTCCGCGCGCGGCGGCGGCACGATGAACTCGCCGGGCGTGGTGGCGCGCGCCACGTACGAGTAGGTGTGCACGCCGGCGTTCAGCAGGGAAGTGAACGCCTCCGCCCGGTCGTCGCGCAGGTTCTGGTGCTCGAACCACGGGCCCCACCACCAGCCGCGGTACTCCGCCTGCCGCACCGTCGTCACCACCCGCCCGCGCACCG
>NZ_DATBNB010000181.1 GCF_036554565.1 Longimicrobium sp.
CGCACCCGCTTCCTGGCCGAGGCGCGCACCGCCGCCCTCCTGCAGGGCTACGAGGCCGTGGCGCTGCGCGGCACCCCGGCGCTCCGGGCCCGCGCCTTCGGGGCGCTGCGCGAGTCGCGGCGCGAGTTCCGCGAGGCGCTCCCGCACTCCCCGCGCGAGCTGGCGGCGCTGCTGGGCGAGATCCAGCGGGTGCGCGCGCGCTCCGGCGTGGTCCTGCTGCTGGACGACGTGCACGACGTGGACGAGGAAACGCTGGAGCTGCTGCGCGGGATCTTCGAGGGGTGCGACCTGCCGGTGGTGGGCGTGGTGTTCGCCGCCGCCGAGGCGCAGGCCGACGACCCGCACGCCTGGGAGGGCGAGGTCCGCGCCACCATCGCCCTGCGGGAGCTGGGGTGGGAGGGAGTGCGCACCTGGACGCGCACCGTGCTGCGCTGGGAGCCGCCCGAGGAGCTGCTCGGCTGGCTGCGCCGCGAGACCGGCGGCCTTCCCGGCCGCATGCAGGCGGCGCTGGAGCTGCTGGTGGACGAGCGGGCGCTGCAGCGCGCCGCGGACGGGTGGTCGCTGCGGGAGGGGTACCAGGGGGTGCAGGTGCCGGCGGCCCGCGGCCGGGGGGTCCACGGGGCCCTCCCCGCGGTGTCCACCAGCATCCTGGGCCGCGACGTGGAGATCGGCGAGGTCAAGCAGCTCCTGCGCGACGGGCGGCTGGTGACCCTCACCGGGCCCGGCGGCATCGGCAAGACGCGGCTGGCGATCCAGGTGGCCGCGGAGCTGGCCGAGTCGGCGCCCGGCGGCGTGCACTTCGTGGAGCTGGCGCCGCTCGCCGCGCCGGAGTTCCTGGTGCCGGCCATCGCCGAGGCGGCGGGGCTCCAGTTCAGCGGCGGGAGCGCCCCCCGGCAGCAGCTCCTGGACTTCCTCCGCGACCGGCAGCTCCTGCTGGTGCTCGACAACTTCGAGCACCTGGTCGCCGGCGAGGAGCTGGTGGGGGACCTGCTCCGCGCCGCGCCGCGCGTCCGGGTGCTGGCGACCTCGCGCGAGCGGCTCAACCTGCGGGAGGAGGCGGTCTACCCGCTGCGGGGGATGCCCATCCCCCGCGTGGGCGCCGACGCCTCGCCCGACCACTCCATCGCCCTGCGGCTCTTCGCCAACCGCGCGCGCCGCCACCACGCCGCCTTCGTGATGGAGCCGGAGGACGTGGGGCACGTGGTGGAGATCTGCCGGATGCTGGGCGGGCTCCCGCTGGGGATCGAGCTGGCGGCGTCGCTGGTGCGCGTCCTTTCCTGCCGCGAGATCGCCGAGGAGGTGGCCCAGAGCTTCGACGCGCTGAGCACCCCGCTGCGCGACTCGCCGTCGCAGCACCGGAGCCTGCGCGCCGTCTTCGACTCGTCGTGGAACCTGCTGGACGCCCGCGAGCGCGACGCGCTGCGCCGCCTGGCGGTGTTCCGCGGCGGCTTCCGCAAGGAGGCTGCGCAGCGCGTGGCCGGCGCCGGCGTGGGGATGCTCGCCGCGCTGGTGGACAAGTCGCTGCTCATCCGCACGCCGGCGGGACGCTACCAGCTCCACGAGGTGTTCCGCG
>NZ_DATBNB010000182.1 GCF_036554565.1 Longimicrobium sp.
CGGCCGTCACCCCCGACCGGCCGCCGACGCGCGCCCCCGCGCCGATGGTCACGTGCGGGTTGGTGCCCACCTGCCCGCCCAGCACGGCGCCGTCGCCCACGACGGTGCTCCCGGAGATCCCCACCTGCGCCACCAGGAGCACGTGCCGGCCGATCTGCACGTTGTGGCCGATCTGCACCAGGTTGTCGATCTTGGTGCCGCTGCCGATCGTCGTATCGCCGATGGACCCCCGGTCGATGGTCGTGTTGGCGCCCACCTCCACGTCGTCGCCGATCACGCAGGCGCCCGCGTGGGGCACCTTCTGGTGTCCCCCGTCGAAGAACACGAACCGGAAGCCGTCCGAACCCAGGCGCGCGCCGCTGTGGATGGTGCAGCGCTCGCCCACCCGCGTGCCGGCGAACAGCGTGGCGTGCGCGTGGATGATGGAGCCCGCGCCCACCGCGCACCCCTCCCCCAGCACCGCGTGCGCGCCGATGCGCACCCCGTCGCCCAGGCGCACGCCGGCGCCGAGCACCGCGTACGCCTCGATCCTCACCTCCGCGCCGATCTCCGCCCCCTCGCCGATGATTGCGGTGGGATGGATGCCCGGCGGCTCGGGCGCGGTGGGATACAGCAGCGGAAGGATGCGGGCCAGGGCGACGTACGGATCGTCCACGCGGACGAGCGTGACGTTCTCCGGCGCGTCAACGTTCAGCGCGCGGGGCACCAGCACGGCGCCCGCCCCGGTGGAGGCCAGCTGGGGGAGGTAGCGCCCGCCGGACAGGAACGACAGGTCGCCCGGCCCGGCGCCGTCCAGCGGGGCGGCGCCCCGGATCACCCGGTCGGGGTCCCCCGCCAGCTCGCCGCCCACGTGCTGGGCGATCTCCGCGATCGAAAGCTCGGCCATCAAAATCTCAGGAAGTCGGTTCGGCGCGGCCGCGCACCGTGCGCTCCAGCGCCTCCAGCCGCTTGATCAGCCGGGGGAGCGCGCGGGTCAGGCGCTCGGCGCGGCGGGTCTCGGGGACGGGCCGCGCGGGGGTGCCGGAGACGGATTCGCCCGGGGCCACGTCGCCCGTCACGCCGCCCCAGCGGGCCACGCGCGCCCCTTCGCCCACCGTCAGGTGCCCCATGATGGCCACCTGCCCGCCGACGGTGACGCGCGCGTCGATGTTCGCGCTACCCGCCACGCCTGTCATCCCTTCCAGCGACACGCCGTCGCCAATGCGGGCGTTGTGGCCGATGTGGACGAGGTCGGCGATGCTGCAGTCCGTGCCAATCAGCGTGTCGCCCACGGAGCCGCGGTCGATGGTCACGTTGGCGCCGATGACGGTGCGCGCCCCGATGCGCACGCCGCCCACCTGCGGAATCTTGCGATGCCCTGCCCCGTCCCACGCGAACCCGAATCCGTCGGGCCCAATGCGCGACCCGCTGCCGACGACGACGCCGTCACCCAGTTCCACGCCGTCGTACAGGGTGACGTGCGGATCGAGGACGGCCTCCGCGCCCACCCGGCACCCGCGCCCGATCACCACGTGCGCACCGATCCGAGCCCCCGCGCCCACCGTAGTCCCCGCGCCCACGACGGCGCACGCACCGATGCTCGCGCTCGGCGCGACGGCCGCCGTCGCGTCGATCACGGCCGTGGGATGGACGACGGGCGGGGTTTCCGCACGGCGAATCGTCACGCCCCGGGCTGGTCCATCGGTAGATCCTGGCTCCACTTCGATCCCGATTCGAGAAGCATCTGTACGTGCCGCGGCGCCCCCCCTCTCCCGGCCTCTCCCCCGCAAACTGCGCGGGAGAGAGGAGAAGTCACACCGGGTGGGGCTGAATGCCGGTGAATGCCTTGGGAGCCCCCTCCCCCCGGCCCCCGTCCCCCGCTTCGCAGGGGAGGGGGAGACCTGAACTGCGCGCCGGCTGGCCTCGCGCACTCGACTGCGCGTGCAGTCCGCGAAGGCGGACTTTGTGAAGTTCCAGACGCGGTTTCAACCGCCGGGACGGGGGCGTGGGGCGACGCGCCGGACCCCACCCGTCGCATCCAACCCCGAAGTGTACCCCCTCTCCCACGCTGTTTGTGGGAGAGGGTGGGCGAGCCTAGGCGAGGACGGGTGAGGGCCCCACGGCAGCCGAGGCCTCGGGTTCAGTGACCGCTGCCGCGCCCAGGCTTGTTTCCCTTCCGCGGCTAGATCCTTCGGCCCGCGGAGTCGGTTCTCCGGGCTGCTTCCGTGCGCCTGGGCCTCAGGATGACACGCCTCCGCGCACTCCCGCAATCACGCACTCACGCACTCACGCACTCACGGACCTCCGTGCCCCAAACGAAAAGTGCCCGCGACACGTCGTGTCGCGGGCACCGAAGCTAGCGGGGAGCGACGCCCCCCGCAAAGGGCTTCACGGCGTGCGAGGCTGCGGCGTGCCGCCCAGCGCGCGGATCACCTGGTCGGTGACGTCCAGCGCCGGGTCCACCGCCACGATCACACCCTCGGGCGGGTCCATGATGAACGAGTACCCGCCGGCCGCGCGCACCTGCTCCAGCACGCCGCGGATGCGCTCCATCACCGGGCGAACCAGCTCCTGCTCGCGGGTCTGCAGCTGCTGCTGGATCTGCTGCGCGCGCGCCTGGTACGCCGCGAACTGCTGCTGCATGGTCTGCTGGCGCTGCGTGCGCACCGCCTCGGTCAGCGTGGGCGCCTGCGCACGGAACTCCGTGTCGGCGCGGCCCAGGCGGGCCTCCAGCGTGTCGATCTCGGCGCGAAGGGGCGAGAACTCGCGTTCCAGCGTGGCGCGCACGTCGGCGAACGCGGGGGTCTCGGCCAGCACGCGGTCGCTGTTCACGTAGCCCATCTTGAGCTGCGCCTGGGCGGGGGCGGCGGCGGCCACCGAAACGACGGCGGCGATCGCGAACGAAAGAATACGCTTCATTGCTGCTTCCTGTTCAGGGTTGATGACCGGGTCAGAACGACTGGCCCAGCTTGAAGTGGAGCTCCCAGCCCGGCTCGGGCCGGTCGAAGCCGTACGCGGCGTCGATGCCGATGGCGCCCAGGAACGGGGTCACCAGCGTCACGCCCACGCCCGCGCTGCGGTACAGCCGCGCGGTGTTGAACTCGCCCACGCCGCCGAACACGTTGCCGGCGTCACCGAACGCCGACACCGACAGCGCGTCCGTCAGGCGCAGCGCGTACTCGCCGGTAACGGTGAAGAACGCGTCGCCCAGGCAGGTGAGCTCCAGCCGCTGGTTGCACCGCTGGTTGTACCCGCGCGGGCCGATGGACGACTCCTCGTAGCCGCGCAGCGGCTGGCCGAACTGCACGCCGCCCACGTAAAACCGCTCGAACGGCAGCGGCCCCGCATCGCCGAAGATGGCGCCGGTGCGCGCCTGCACGCCCAGCGCCATGGTCGGCGCACGCGGGCTGCTCCCCAGGCGGGCGACGGGCACCCACCACTCGGCCTGCGTCGACAGCTTCTGGAAGTTGGCGTCGCCGCCCAGCAGGCCGCCCGTCTGCTCCAGCGTCACCGACTGCCGCGTTCCCGACGTGGGGAAGAGCGGGTGGTTCTTGGTGTCGCGCGACACGGAAAGCGACAGCGTGCTCGCCGTGGCGTTGGGAAGGCAGAACAGGCTCGTCGTTCCCGGCTCGCACTGCTCGTCCTGCGCCTGGTCGTACGACGTCCGCGAGAGCGAGTAGCCCAGGAACGCCCGCGTGCGCAGCTGCCCGGGCACGGGGAAGCCGAACTGCAGCGAGGCACCGGTGCGGATGCGCCGGCCGTTGCCGAACTGGATGAAGCGGTCGCCCGAGCGGAACACCGACGCGCTGCCGGAGTTGCGCCCGCCGCCGATGGCCGGGTCGGTGTAGCTGGCCTCGAGCGTGCTGCGGCCGGGGCCCAGCTCGGCGCGGAGGTTGGCCGTCTTCCCCTGGCCGAACAGGTTGGGCTGCTGGTACCCCAGGAACCCCGAGAACCCGCTGCGGCGTCCGCCGTAGGGCGATCCGCCGAACACCGTGCCGAAGTTCACGCTGCCGGTCTGCTTCTCGGTCACGTTGAAGACGATGTCCACCACCCCCAGCTCCGGCCGCGGCTGGATGTCGGGGAGCGGCATGGGCGCCTCGAAGAAGCCCAGCCCCGAGATGGCCTGGTAGCTCTGGATCAGCCGCTGCTCGTTGTACACGTCGCCCGGAACGATCCACAGCCGGTCGCGGATCACGTTCTCGTGCGTGGTGGTGTTGCCCTTGAACGAGATGTTGCGGATGTAGAACGGCTGCTGCTCGGAAACGGACAGCGTCACGTTCACCCGCGGGGCCTGCCCCGGGGCGGCCGGAACCCGTTCCACCGTGGGCACCACCTGCGCGAACAGGTAGCCCTCGTTGCGGTACTGCTGCTCGATCTGCCCCGCCGCCGCGTCCAGCGCCGGGCGGTCGAACACCTCGCCCGCCTCGCGCTGGTTCTGCCCGCCGAAGGGCAGCCCCAGCACCGACCGGCGCTGCGTCAGGAACGTTTCCCGCAGCGACTCGGAGGGGAACCGCGAGTTGCCCTGCACGTTGAACTCGCCCAGGCGGTACTGCGGGCCCTCGTTCACCGTGACGATCAGCCGCGCCTTGCCCGTGGCGGGGTCCACCACCAGCGAGTCGCCCACCACCGCGAAGTCGATGTACCCCCGCTCGCCGTACAGGCGCGGCAGGTTGGTGCGCAGGTCCTCGTCGAAGGCCTCGCGGTCCCACTTGCCGGGGCGGAACCACCAGAAGCCCTCTTCCTTGGTCTTCATGGCATCCAGCAGCGCCTCGTCGCTCAGGGCGCTGTTCCCCTCGAAGTCGATGTCGGCCAGAGCCACCAGGTTGCCCTCGCGAACCCGGAAGGTGAGGTTCACCGCCCCGTCCGCCGCCGGCGCCAGCGCCGTGTCGACGGAGAGCAGCTGCACGCCCTTCTTGGCCAGCAGCTGGCGGACGAGCGCGCGCGCCCGGGCCACGGCCTGCGGGTCCAGCGGCGCGTTCTCCTTGAGGCCCGACGAGTCGCGCACGGTGGAGCCCGACACGGTGGTCAGCCCCTCGAAGCGGATCTGCGCCACCTGCGGGCGCTCCACCACCTGCAGCACCAGCGGGCCGCGCCCGGCGTCGGCGCCGCGCACCAGCACCTCGGCCGACTCGTACTGGCCGGTGGCCATCAGGCGGCGGATGGCGTCCTGCACCATGGGCGCGGTCATCGTGGCGCCGGCGCGGATTCCCGCCTGGGCGCGCACGGTGCCCTCGGCCACGCGGCGGTTGCCGCGCACCAGCACCGTGTCGACGACGAACCCGGGCCGCGGCGCCTGCTCCGCGGGGCGGGCCGCCGGGGCCGTGGGGTCCTGCGCGTGCGCGGCGGGGGCCGCGCCGCAGAGGGCGAACAAGAGGAGGGCCGCCGAAGCGGCCCCTCCCCGGAAGGTTGAGAACACCGTGGTTCCTAGACGGTCTGGGTTTTCGACGGGACCCGGAAGGCGAGCGACTGGCGGTCTTCCGCGACCGACACCTCGATCTCGTCGCCCGGGTTGTACTCCGACATGAGGATCTTTTCCGACAGCGGGTCTTCCAGGTACCGCTGGATGGCCCTGCGCAGGGGGCGCGCGCCGAACTTCTCGTCGTAGCCGTGCTCGACCATGAAGTCGATGGCGTCGTCGTTCAGCTTCAGCGTCAGCTCCTCCTCCTTCAGCCGGTTCTCCACGTCCGTGAGAAGGTTGAAGATGATGGAGCCGATCTGCTCCCGCGTCAGCGGGTGGAACACGATCACGTCGTCCAGCCGGTTGATGAACTCCGGGTTGAACGCGCGCTCGATCTCCTCCTTGACCTTTTCCTCCATGCGATCGTACTGCGACTGCTGGCTGGGCGCGTGGAAGCCCAGCCCGGCGCCCTTGCCGATGTCGCGGGCGCCCAGGTTGGAGGTCATGATCACCACCGTGTTCTTGAAGTCGATCACCCGGCCGTAGTTGTCCGTCAGGTGCCCCTCGTCCAGCACCTGGAGGAGGATGTTGAAGACGTCGGGGTGCGCCTTCTCGATCTCGTCCAGCAGGACCACCGAGTACGGCTTGCGGCGGACCGCCTTGGTCAGCGTCCCCGAGTCCTCGTACCCCACGTACCCCGGAGGCGCGCCGATCAGCCGCGACACGGAGAACTTCTCCATGTACTCCGA